>JBLNFG010000058.1:0-4342 GCA_050263495.1 Myxococcales bacterium
GATTCAACGCTCGATGGCTTCGTCACCAGCTCGTTACAGTTGCAGCGAGTTGCCGGTCAGGTGCTCTTTACTCAACGGGGAGTGGCTGCAAGCGTCAAGCGCTTCAATCTCAAGCTGCAAGCGAAGGAGCCAATTCAGGCATTCGGAGGCTTGGAATTCCGTTCGCCCGATCGACTCTGGGGCGATGTGAATGTGGCGCTCGGTGCCGTATCGTGTTCCATGCATCTCGACTACCGTGCGGCCACACTCGACTTGCAGGTGCACCCGTTCAAGATCACGCCGTCAGCGGCGCGTCAGTGGATTCCTGGGTGGTCGCTCCAGCCCACGTTGGTGGCCTCGCTTTCGGCACGCGGACCACTCGACGAGCTAGCAGTTCGGTGGAACCTGCGTGCAGAGACGGCGGAACTCGAGGGGGTTGGACGCATGAATGTGGTGGGCGGAGTGCGGGCAGACTTGGCCATTCTTGCGCACTCCCTCGACCTTAGAAGCCTCTTCGGTATTCCTTTGCCGAGCAGCATTGACGGAGCGGTGCGACTGTCTCTTGCTCTGCACGACTCACAGCCGACAGTTCGGTTCGACGGACTCATCGATCCTGGTTACGTGGCAGGCGTTGCCACACCACGCATCGATATCGAGGGCCAACTCGACGCGGAGGGATTGCTGGTCGGCGGTCGCTCCAATGACCCGCGTCTGCCCATTCGCGCAGCCATGATGCTCAGGCGTCAACAGATCGATATCAACGCCCAACTTGACCATGCCCATTTGGAGCGACTCTTGCCAGCTGACTCGGCAATTGCCGCGCACGGAGAGGTGGGCGTACGAGCGCGGGCCAAAGTCGAGGCTGATGCCATCACCGGCGAGCTCGAGCTAACGCTGAAGGACGTGCGAGTTGCTGCGGCAAGGGTTGGCGCCGCATCTCTTCGAGCGGAATTTCAGGGGCCGCTCGTATCGCCAAAGCAATGGGACGGCTCGCTTGATCTGAGCGCCACCCAGGTGCGACTGGCTCCGGGCTTCGAATTCGCTCGCGTCGTAGGCACGGCCACAGGAGGGCCACAGTCGGCTCAAGTGCGAGTGGTGGCGGAACAGCCCGGAGCCACCAAGGTGTCCTTCTTCTCGAATCTACGCGCACTAGAAGGCCCCTCGCTTGGCGCCACCCGCCTCGAGTTGGTTCGCGGTCAAAGGACCCTCTTGCTGTCGCTTGGCGGCGTCTCCGTCGATGAGCGGACTTTAGTGTTGAATCGCCTTCACTTGGACGGCAGTGCTGGGAAAGCCAGCGGAACACTGGCGATGTCACCTGAGCACGTTTACGGGCAGCTCACCGGCACATCCATCAATCTCACCGCCCTCTCTGAGCTACTCGGCTTGCCGCAGGGGCTCGTTTCCGGAACAGCAGCCTTCAACTTGGACTTGGACACTCGACGACGACCGGCGGGCGGTGCGGTGCTGGTTGATTTCGATCGAACCTCGGTGGGTTCACTCAAGCAGCTCAGCGGGCAACTGGAGCTCCAACTGACGGGCAATCAGCTGAAGCTCTCTTCGCATCTGACCTCAAGCCTGATCGAGCAGCTCGACGCCCAAGCGGACGTCGTGCTGGACGGTCCGCCTACGCAAAGCAGGAGCTATCAGCATTCGACCGGCAACGTCACCGTTGATCTCACTCGCATTCATCTGGACCGCGCCTTGGACGAATTCGCGCAAAAGACTCTGCTCTCGAGCATCGCGGGCACAGCGAACGTCCGGCTCTCCGTGAACCGATCTACCAGCAAGGAACAGCCGAGCTGGACTCTTAGCGCCGTGACCAACTCCTTTGGAGCGACACTCGCTCGTGCAGGCTCGCCGATGCGAATCTCGGGTCTCGATTGGCTCTTCAGCGCCGGTTTTCGAGGCGATACGAGTGCGCTGCGCACCGACGTGGTGCTTTATCGTGACAATCAAACCAAGTTTTCGCTGAATGCTGCAGCTCGAATGCCGCCCTTGAGCGAATGGCTCGACGCCTACCGCTCGGGCTTCGACTGGCGCGGTGTACCGCTCGAGGGATTCATCTCCATGCCGCGCCAGCCGCTCACTGACTGGCGCGACTCGCTGGGGTTCGATTTCGGCACGGGCACAGTGGAGTCGAAACTGTGGCTCAAAGGTCCCGTGAACGCGATGAATCTTTCCGGCGAGTTGCGCGGCCAGGACCTGTTGCTCCATGCCCTTGGCAACACGATCCCGGTGAACGTCGAAGGTCTGTTGGAGCACGGACCGAGTCAAACGCGCCTGTTGGTTTCCGCGGGGAGTGGCCAAAAGACGTGGCTCCAGCTGAATGCGATCGGCCAGCTCGTTCCATGTCCCAGCCGTCTTCTGTGTATCGCCGACTGGACTGGACGGGCCGAACTTGGGCTGTTGGGGCTGCCTCTCGGCAACGTACCGCGACTGGCAGAATTGGGTATTAGCGGTGAGGTGCGCGGCGCGCTCTCGGCTCGGCGTGAAGCCGGGCTGACGCGGGTCAACGGAGTTCTGCCGGTTACCGACCTCCGCATGTCAGGGCAGGCCTTAGGTCAAGCGGTGCTTCACGTCCTCAGTGACGAGGCAGAACTCATTGCGGGCGCAAAACTGCTCGACGCCAATGCGCAAATCAATCTCGAAGCGCATGTTCCAATGCGGTGGAATGACGTCGTGCCTACGCTTCACGAGGTAGCTCCGATTCGTGTCGTTGCGGCCGCCACGGGTTACGACGCAGCCGTGATCCGCCCTTGGATAGACGACCAAGTGAGCGATGTTGGAGGCGAGCTAAACGGACGTCTGGACGCCACGATCGATCCCACCTTTACCTTCAAGGGTGCTGACCAGAGTCCCGAAACCAATCGACGGCAAAGTGACGGACCCCAGGTTGCGGTGAGCGGGTACGTCACCTTGAGCCGTGGTCGCGGCACGCTGCGCAGCATGGGACTCGGTTTCACTGACGTGTCAGTAGCGGCGCAGCTTGCGTCGACCGGGGCTCGTACGACAATCTCAATTCCAACCATCTCGGCGTCAAGCGGTAGCGCTCAGAACAATCTCAACGCTTCGGCGGTGGTCGAGTTGGAGAATCTATCCCTAAAGAGACTGACTGCACGCCTGGGGCGCGCCAAGGACGTCCCCCTTCCCTTGAATTCCACGAGCTTCGCGACTCTGTCCGGCGCCGCCGATGTGGAGATGACGCGCAGCTCGTCCGGGTTCGATGTGAACGTCGATTTCCAAGATCTGGAGCTACATCTGTTGCGGAACAGCGCCAGGCAGGTCGTTGGCTTGACGGAGAACCCCGATATTGACGTCTTGCAGCCGCTCGGACCCGACGATTGGCAGAAGACGCGAGCCCGCGCGCCAACCGAATTTCACGTCCGAGTGTCTCTAGGAGGGAACGCGCGAGTCAAGCGCGCCGACTTCAACATTCCGGTCACGGGTGCGCCGCAGGTGATCATTGGATCGAAGCTGCGCCCCTCTGGCACGATTTACCTTGGTTCAACGGGCCGCTTGGAACTACTCGGCAAGTCCTTCGTGATCGATCGCGGTCAGGTGACACTCGACCCCGACCAGCCAAGCAACCCTCAGTTCGATGTGACGGCGACCTGGCGTGGCCCGACGCATGTGGTGACCGCACAGCTCCGCGGAACACTCCAGGACGCAAAACTTCGCCTTTCCAGTGATCCCCCCCTGCCCTCCGAGTCCCGCGTGATGGCGCTTTTGATTGGGGGTGGGAGCGGAAACGACTCGACTGCGGGGGCTGGTTTAGGGGTCGGAGCAACGTTGTTCAATGAGTTGCTATCGGACACCGCACTCTCGAGCCTCGAGGTGCGAACGTCCTCCGGTGATCAACACGCGAATTATACGGCGGCGGTACCGCTCCGCGAGAACCTCTGGTTTGAGGCGACCTATCAGAGCCCGACCAACACCGCTATGCCTGGCACGTCGGCGCAACGGGGCTTTAGCGGCACCGTCGACTATCGATTTCGGCGAAACTGGTCGGTACGAACCGAGGTTGGAACCCTCGGAGCCGGGGCTGATCTACTTTGGCAGTATCGCTACTAGATTACTAGACTCGAGTTGAGCACCTTTTTTGGGATAGTGGGCGGCTACCGGCGGCAGCAACCGCACCGGCGGCAGCAACAGGTGCAGGGTCAGTTGCGGCGGCAGCAACCGTGGCCGTGACCGGAGCAGTCTCTGTTGCAGTCGCTGCTGCTGATCCGGTTCTGGTTCCTGCGTGGACTGTGCAGCCGGGAGCGACGCACTTTTCTTGCCACCGCCGACCATGCGCGCAACTGCCGCAAAAGACGGTGTCATGAAAACTGCGTCGGATTGGGCATGCACAGCCCACTACAGA
>JBLNFG010000059.1:0-4533 GCA_050263495.1 Myxococcales bacterium
CTCTCGAATAGGCGCGTCATCTTGACCTCACAACGAACGGTATCGAGGGAATGCTAAGGCCAGATGCGCCAGAATCGCATCCTTTCGTGCACTAAGCGGGTGCTCGTGCCTTTGCCGGCGCTTGGGGAGCACGCCGGTACGCGTCAAGGTGCCGCGCGCGCTCAGTGAGTGGCTTTACGAGCCGGGCTTGCTGCCGGCCAGTACAAAGATTAGACCAGCGGCCAGCATCGACACCACGATGGCGGGCGCGCTGTACGCAGCCTGAATCTGCCCTGCTGCCTGCCGCATCACGAGTGATTCGATGAGGTTGATGGCGAGAGACAGCACGCCGTACGTCGATAACGCGAACGCCAGACTGGCGCGAGCGCGCCGGGCAAAAGCCACACTCGTTACGGTGTTGCGCCACACCCGACGTTCGAGGTGTCGCACCCAAATCCCGACTGGAGTGATGGTCGCGACGATGGCAATGAGCAGAATCAGGATTGCTTCAGAATCCGTGATGCGACCTTGAAGTCCGCGTGACCAACGCAGTCCATCGGCTGCCGCAGTTGAGATGGCGGCGACCAACCAGAGGTAACCGATGAGCGTGAACAGGACCAAGACCGGTCTCGCGCTGCGGATCTCTCGTTGCGCGCGCAATGCATGCTGGGTCTGGGCGGCGCGGGACCGTACCGGTCTGACATTGGCGTTCGGATTCGCACCTGTGTCGGCGGGCGGCGCTATGGAGGGTAGAGAGCCGTCGACGGATCCTGAGCTCGGATCCAGCTCGGCGAGCTCCGCCTCAAGCTCAGCCATGGTTGAGTGTCGCTCTTGCGGTGAACGCGCCATCGCGTGCTGAATGACGAGTTCCAACGCTTCCGGGACGTTCGTGGACACGGTGCGTGGCCGTTTCGGTTCTTCGGTGAGAACCAGCGTCAGCACCTGGGCGCCGTCTTCGCCGTCGTAGGGCTTCTTGCCCGTGACCGCGCGATAGAGAATCCCGCCAAGCGCGTAGATGTCGGCGCGATGGTCCACGTGCTCGCCTCGAGCCTGTTCCGGGGCCATGTATGCCGGCGTACCCATGACCATTCCGGTGCGGGTTAGCTTCGCCGAGCCATCGCTTTGTTTGGAGATTCCGAAGTCGATGACTTTGACTCGCGGCGCGCGCGCGTCGCCTACGAGGAATACGTTCTCGGGTTTTACGTCGCGATGCACGATGCCACGCTCGTGTGCGGCCATGAGTGCCCGACAGATCTGGCGCACAATGCGCACGGCAGTCTCGACCGGCAGTGTTCCAACCCGATCGAGTAGCGAGCCTAGTTCTTCACCTTCTAGATACTCGCAAACGATGTAGGGACGGCCGTCCTCCAGACGGTTGATATCGAGCACTTCCACGACATTGGGGTGTGCAATCGTGCTAGCGGCTTCCGCTTCGCGTTCGAATCTCGTTAGAATCTCGGGTTGCCGCGCCATTTCGTCGTGTAGCAACTTGATCGCGAGCTTGCGATTCGACAGACGCGTGTGTTGCGCCTCATAGACGCGACCCATCCCACCTTCGCCGATCATCCTAACGATGTGGTACGTGTCTGCAAGGATCGCTCCGATCAGCGGATCTTGCTCTTGTGCGTCTTCAAGCGGTGTCGCATCCTGCGGGCAAACGCGGAATTCCTTCGGATAGCGAGCATCGCACTGGGGACAGCGTTTGGGACGTGTCACAACCGACGAGGGCTGCGGAGTTGATGAGAGCGCAGATGTCACCGAGGTTGCCATGAACGTCGGCGCGCTCGAAAAAGCGTCCGTTCGGGGCGTCCCGGTTTGCGCTGGCATCGCCTTTTGATCTAGCGGACTCTGACCCATGCCTCGGCTAGCCTAGCGCCGGTTTGACCCGGCCGGTCATACGATTGTGGCTTTGATCTACAGGATCTTTCATACGTAAGCCGCGCGGTCCGTCTCGCGTCACGGCGCACCTGTGCGACAGCGAACAATCGAATGGATATGACTGCGCCACACGACACGAGTGCTGGTTGGTTTGGGATTCCGAGAGCTCCCCGTTTAATAGGCGGAACGAAGTCCGGATCCGGTTCCATGGCCTACATGTTTGATTCGAACGAGTTTCGCTCACAACAGTGACAGTGATATAGGGGCGAGTAGAGGACGAACCATGATCGACGACGTGTTGAACGACCTACGCGAGGCTGGCATCAAGGCGCAAGACGCGCTGAAGCGTGAACTAGGCCGCCTGCGCACCGGTAGAGCTCACGCAGGCATGCTCGATGGTATTCGCGTCGAATACTACGGGCAGACCACGCCGCTCGCGCAAATGGCGACCATCAACATTCCTGAACCGCGGATGCTCACCGTCAAGCCGTGGGACAAGAGTCAGACCAGTGCCGTGGATCGCGCGATACGGGAGAGCGATTTGGGCCTAAATCCGCAGGTAGATGGCGACGTCATGCGTGTACCAGTACCCGCACTGAGCGAGCAGCGGCGCAAAGAGCTGGTCAAGGTAGCGAAAAAGCAAGGCGAGGAATGTAAGGTTGCGATCCGCAAAGCCCGGCATGACGCCCTCGACATGCTGGCTGAGTTGAAGGAATCGGGCGACGCGAGTGAGGATGAAGTTGAGCGAGCGAAGAAAAAGGCCGAGGAGTCGGTGGCACAGGCATCTCACACCGTCGATCAGCTGATTGAGCAAAAGGAAAAGGAGATCCTTACCGTCTGAAGGTGTCCCAACCAGCGGCTTCGCAACCACGACTTGTTTATTCGATGTGCTTTGGGGCGAGGTCGGGCTAGCGTCTGAAACAACTCGCGTGTGTCCTATGTCAGTCAACGGCGACCACATGGAAATACCCAGCTACATGCGGCCGCAGCGCGACCGCAAAACGGCAAGGCCTGCAGCCTTATCTGAACAAGCAAGTGGGGGCATGCCCCTTTGTGAAGAAGAGGGGCGACTCCCTTTCGTGACGCGGGCAGCACCGTTAGACGGGAACGCGTCGTTGGACGGGAACGCGTCGTTGGACGGGAACGCAGGCCGCCTTGGGAACTGCCACTGCGGTCTGGGCGCCGCGGAGAGACCCGGGGCGAGGTCCGCGCTCAGCCGCAGCCGGTTTAGAAATGGCCGAAACATGCGGTGCTATTCCCTTATCACCTATCATGATGGAGCCGCCCCTTGACAATCGGACGGACACAATTGGATGATGGTTCACCTCTTTTCGAGGTGCCAATCGCAGGCTGCAGAAGATGACGACCAAGATCCGTTTGCGCGCCGTTGCGGCAGGAATGAGCGATGTTGGTCTCCAACGTGACCACAACGAAGACAGCCTCGTTATCGTAGGCACTGACGGGCCATTCGTCGTTGCTGATGGAATGGGGGGGCATCGTGCTGGCGACGTCGCCAGTCGCTTAGCGACTGAAGCCATCGCCGAGCACTTTCAATCGCGTACCGAACCGCAGTCGCTCGATCGTGATGCACGTTTTACGGATGAGGAGAATCGTCTTCTCACCAGCATCAGAACCGCCAACCGTCGAATTCTCGAACGGAGCCTGCGCTCGAAAGAGCTCCAGGGGATGGGAACGACGGTGGTTTGCGCACTGTTCGTGCCAGAATCCAATCGGATGGTGATTGCACACGTGGGCGATAGTCGCGCGTACCGCTTGCGTGGCGGATTCCTCACGCAGATGACTCGAGATCATTCGCTATTCAACGATTACTTGATGGCGATGCCTGATCTCTCCGAGGAGCAGCGCAGTGAGTTGCCTCGCAACGTCATCACGCGAGCTCTCGGCATGCAGGACGATATCCCCGTCGATCTCCAGTCGGATGACGTCGCGCCAGGGGACATGTACGTTTTATGCTCGGACGGGCTGAGTGGGATGGTCGAAGATGAAGAGATCATCGCAGCGCTTGCGAGCGCCTCGGATCTAGAGCAGGCCTGTCGTTTGTTGGTTCGGCGTGCAAACGAGAATGGTGGCGAAGACAACGTCACCGCGTTGCTGATCCGGGTCGATCGGGCGGATAGTACAGGAGCGGTTGAGCCAACATCGCCGCGAAACACGCTTCCAACCGCGGGCTCTGGAAGCGACGAATCGAATAGCGCCCGGGGCGGAGCATCGCGAATAGGCGGGCTCGGTGGCACGGACGACACCCCTCCGGCAGCGCGGGTGTCGAACAACACGGACTAGAGAGCTGACCAATTATCTGCTGCGCGGGCCGAAATCGTCGGTCGTCGGTGCTCAAATACCAGAGTATTCTCCGCGCCTCCTCCCTAGCTTCGGCCCGGTTCGCGACGCTAATTGGTCAAGCCTCGAGAGCCACGAATCTATTAAAGATGAGCAGTGTTAGCCATTCGCGATGCGAATGGGTTCACGCCAACAGCAATGCTCGTCGCGGCCGTGCTAGTCTCGAGTTGAGCACTTTTTTGGGATAGTCGGCGGCTACCGGCGGCAGCAACCGCACCGGCGGCAGCAACCGCACCGGCGGCAGCAACAGGTGCAGGGTCAGTTGCGGCGGCAGCAACCGTGGCCGTGACCGGAGCAGTCTCTGTTGCAGTCGCAGCT
>JBLNFG010000060.1:0-4125 GCA_050263495.1 Myxococcales bacterium
GTTCTCCCGCTCAGGCCTGCCCCAACTCGCGCAGCTGCAAGAGGAACGAGTCAGGCTCTTGGAGCAAGAGCAGCAGCTGCGGCACGAGATTGCCCAGCTCAGGGCTGAGGTCGAACGGATCAAGAGTGATCCCTCGGCTGTTGAGCAGGTCGCGCGCGACGAACTCGGGCTCGTGCGTCCGACCGAAGTCGTCTTTCAATTTGGCCGTTGACGAGTCCGGCAACGAGTCGCCAAAGAGTGATAGAAGTTTATCGAGGAGCGTAGTATCCGAAGTGTCGGTTGAGCTCGCCTGTCGACTGCTCGAGAACAAAGTCCTGCTACGAGCCGAGGTAGCGGCTAGTCTTCTAGACGCATCGCTCCGCAGGATTGCGTTCGTGCAATCCATCGTGGAGCGGATCCCGGGCGCAAACGTGCTTCTCGAATCCGAGTTCTCGCGCTGGCCCGGTCGGGTGCAGTCTTCCATTCGCGTCAACCAGGAGCTGGTCCGACTTCTCCCAGACGGCATGTGCGAGCGCCTGCTCGCCTTACCGTTGAAGGCCCGTGAAGGTATCGAGGCCGTGGAATTGGCCGTCGTTGATCCGTTTGATAGCCATGCGCTTGCAGAGTTTGAGTTTGTCCTGTCCGCCGCGATCACGCCGGTGCGCGTTGCCTACTCGGTGCTCGTCGCTGCACTCGGCGCAGTAGCGGCAGCGCGGCAACCTAGCTTCGATGTCCAACTGGAGGTGGCCGAAGACGAGACTCCAGCGTTTGGCACCCGCATGATTCGAGGCGTTCGTCCCGAGTCCATGCGGCCTACGGCACAAGTACGCTCGCGGCGAGGTTTCACGTTGCCATCCATTGAAGCACCGGAGCGCAGCAGTGAACCACCGATTCCACTAGTCCGAACCACGCTCGCCCCGGGTCGGATGCGCACCGGTTTCCCTGTCGAGCGGACGCCTTTACCAAGCCGTCTGCCTCGCGATTCGGAACCTATTTTGCGTCTCGTCAGGCAAAAGCCGTCAGCCACGACACGGCGCGTCTCTATCCCAGTGCCGCCCAAACCAGCGTCTGAGCCGCCCGCCATGGACGAGCCGTTGAATGCGTTGGACGCGGCTCAGACTCCACGAAAGCTGATCGGACTGATACGCGATGCGTTACGTCGGGCCGCGCCTTGTCAGGCATTCTTCTCGGTCCGAGGGCGCCGCTTCGTACTCGAATGGGCTTCGGGCGTGGAGAACGTCGGGGAGATCAGCCTGACCTCTGAACAAGAAGCGATGTTCGACAAAGCCTGCACCGCCGGGTACTCGTTAGGACCGCTCCCCGGAGACGGTTCGGTACGGGGGCTTGGTGCGGCGCTTGGGCTGCGCACGCGCGAAGAGATCTACATTGCGCCGATCAATGTTGGCCTCAGGGTGGCGCTACTGGTCGTCGTTGCGCGTTTTGAAGACCCCTTCACGGCCACACGTTGGGTCGACAGTGTGGCCGTTCGAGCCGGGCAGGTTCTCGAGCGAATTGCGCGCAGCCGTAAGGAGACCTGATCATGCGCAACGGGAGCCCGTACGCGCATCCCGATGAGACGGTTCGTCCGATCGGCAACCCCGTCCGTCATGGGCGCGATCAGCATTAGGGAAATCGTGCTTGGACGCCAGCATGTAGATCGAGCCACGTATGAATCGCGCGAAACATTCCTGCCGTGAGGCCCGCGGTGGCGAAAATGCCGATGTTGCGTGAGAAATCGTACTGCGGTCCGATTCCGAGACGCACGATCAGGTCGCGTTTGTACTCGTACATGCGTGCGTACGTGTCCGTGGCGGCTCCCTCGAGCTCGATTCCGACAGCAGGCTCAATCGCGAGTTTGAATGCACTGTCGTCAATCGTGTAGAGACGAGCGCCCACGCCTAGCATGACGAGCGGCGCGGTGTGTGAGTCGGACTCTTGCGCAAGACCAAAACGGCCCCACAGGAATGGCTCGAAACTCCCGGTGACGGCATAGCCGACGGCTGCATCGAGCATGAGCGGCGACACGTATCCGCACATCTTTACCGGAAAACCATTGTCGTCTCGCGCCGTCGAACACTCCGGCGATTTGTCGTAGCGCATCACGACGCGATAACCGAGCCCGACGCCCAAACGGACGTTGAACTGACCCTTGTGGCCGAACGACTTGTCCGTATCGCGGTAATTCCTCTTCGATGGGACGTTGCTCGCTACCTGTTCTTCACCGTCGCCGTTCGCCTCAATCCGAGACGTGCTCTCTGCGCTATTGGGACGCTCCTCGACGTCTGCCGAGTCGTCCGTGTCGTCGGGAGCGGCTTGCGCGTAAGCGGAAGTCGTGGCCGCGCCGCTACAAACAAAAATCTGGAACAGGATTCGAAGGGCAGAACTGGAGCGCATCAGAAGACGGACATTAGAGCGGCGAAGGAAAGGATGGAATGGCAAAACGACGGCTACCGGCGCGCGGCCATACCCCGAAGCAAGAACGCATGGCAAAAGGCGAGGGGGCGTAGCCTCGGGGTACCACAACTCTTACTTGTCAAGACCAGCAAGGTTGCCCGCGGGGCCTAGCCTGGCGGGCCGTCGAGGTGCAATTCGGTGGTTCCGCAGTGCGGGTCCTGCACCCTGCTCTTCGACTCCTCGGTACCGGCTTCGAGGGGTGGCGCAGGACACGATGACCGCGGTGGTGGCAACATGGTGGTGACCACGGTCGGCTTCTTGTCGAAGAGGATGGAGTCGTCGATCGGTAGTTCGCGCGGCAGCGAGACCTTCGGGATCTTGCGCGCGGCGCGAGGATCCTGAATCGTGCCCGCGATTGCGGACATGCACAGAGTGTCCAAGGAGGCCACGGCCCAATTCGGGAATTGCCCCGATGCTTGCTGACAAAAATAGCTGCGAAGGCTGAGGCCATCCGGTGGTGGTGGCTGCCACTCACCCGTCGACAGCCTGCTGTCTGCTTCGAGCAATCGGGCCCCAACGGATAATAGCTGCGCCAGGGTGCCATCCGCCGCAATCGTCTCGAATACTTGATGGGAGCTTGGGACGAGCACCACGTCCACATCCGGGCAGATGCGTTTCGTCTTGAACCAGACCGCAGCATTCAGAAGATCGCGCAGGGTTGCCGTTGCTTCGCCACCGATCACCACCTCTCGAATCGGCATTGCAGCGGTTTCGGACGCGGGCACGATCTGACCGTTTCCGAGGGCAACCATCGGCACCACAGTCATCAGATCGAGACACAGGGCATCGGAGCAGGGCGCGCCCGGATCGGGGGCAAGCTGCCGATAGGCTTTCGACCGGCGTTGGTCGCGCAGAAAGTTGTCTGTTCTCTCGTCGCAGGCCGCTAATGCGGCAGCTGCTCCGACTTGCTGAGCCGCCGAACAGAGCAGCGCGCGCTCGGATACCGCCATCGACCGCATGCCAGGCCCAGAAAACTCGAGTATGACCGGACACGAGTCGGGATGCGCGAGCTCGCGAACTCGCTCCGACAGGCCTAGGCGCAGCAACTCCAGGACGACGTCGCGGGCGGAGACCGACGGGCAGAGGCGACCGGAGAGCGAAACCTGCAGCACCTTGGGGGTTGGGATTCGGAAATGACCGCTCGCGATCGCGTCCACTAACTGGTGCGGTTCCGCTACGAGCACGAGCGAGCCGATTCCACCCAACATCGCCATGGATGGGGAGTCGGTCACGACGACCCGAGCCGGTGCAGCACAGCGTTCCAGGTGGACGGCTGCCGGGAACCCGATTCCGGGTCGAGCGCGAATCGCCGCAAGCCGGCGCAGCTGCGCTGCGGACGCAAGACTATCCGGCGCTTGGGATTGATCGCGAACGCAGTGAGGCGCGTAGCTCACGACGAGATCCACCGAGGCAGCGCGTTCGATCTCGCACAGTCCTGGAAGGGAATCTTCGCCGAGGGGCGCGGTGAGGGCAATCTGGTCCACCGCTGCAGTGACAAACGTGTCGCCCCCGATCGCGTCCGAACTGCCAAGCAGTTTGACGGTCATGTTGCGCGGAACGTTGTTCGCTCGCGGTCTTGTCGTTTGCACCATGGCCCAGGATGCCCGGCGGAGTTGGATCCTAACCGGAGCAATGGACAACCTACTCGCCGGTAGGCTTGCCGGTCAATACGTCACCGCACACGAATTATTC
>JBLNFG010000061.1:0-5441 GCA_050263495.1 Myxococcales bacterium
TCTCGCGTCGGTTCTGCTCTACGCGCCTCCGGCGCGCCTCTCGTCTTCTCTCGGCCAGCTCATCGGGAATGGTCGCGCCGCATCCGAAGTACATCTCGTCCGGCGTCTGACCATCAAAGGCACTATGTGGCATCCGTTGGTTGTGTTCGTTTGCGTAGAACTCGATCAACTCCTCTCATCAAACGTAGTCGCGCGCACCGGCGCCGCGGTGAATCCAACTCACTGCCGTCGAGAGTAGGATTCCAAGTTCCGGAAACAGAGCGGGATCACTGGCAGCAATGATCTGTGCCCTGATACGATGGTCGTAGGTGCGGCGTTCGCGGTGACTCATCAGGCCGGAGAAGCTAGCGGACACACGAGCCATGAGCCCCCTTCCCCGAAAACGCCAATGTTATCATGGTGCGCCGTTGCACCTCCGCAGCTCCGGGATGTCCGGCGACGTAGCTGTGTTGTACCCATCGATCAGTGGCGGCAATTCTCCACGCATGCCAGCGATGACAGCGCCAAGTTTAGCACTTGAGTGCCGCACGAACTGACTGGTAACCGCTGTCTCGATGCCGTTAAGCTTTTCGTAGACGGCGGGCAGCGACACGCCAAGCGACTCCTTGGCGTCCTCGAAGGCCGCGTGTACCGAACCGGCTCTTGCTGACCACAACGCCCATCAGGTCGACCATCGACGAGAACAGCAATGTCCGAGTGTATTGGCGATCAGCGGTTTGCTCGAAGAGTGCATTGAGCTCTTCGGGAACCAACGCTGCCTCCATCAAGGTGCGCGCCATCACGCTGATTGGCGCCCTATCGATATAGCGCTCGAACAACTGAGACAAGATCATGTCCGGGTAATGCACGAGCATCGCCACGATGGATAGTCTCTTCGCGTCATCAAGAAGAAAAGATCGCACACTGTGCGATAAAGATCTGATGGACCGACATCACGCAGTCACCTTGAAATGGCTGGGCACAAGTACCTGACGCTAGTCTACCAGATCGACAACCATTGTAGGCGACTGCTGTGGATCGGTCGCGACCGTACCGCTGAGACCTTCAATGGCTTCTTCGAATGGTTAGGCGACGAACGCAGCAAGCAGTTGTCATTCGTCGTCTCCGACATGTGGAAGGCATTTCTATCGACCGTAGCCAAACGAGCCAACCAGGCGATTCATGTGCTAGACCGATTCCACATCATGCGCCTGTTCAGCGAGGCAGTAGACCAGGTGCGCCGCGACGAAGCCCGAAAGCTACGCGCAGAGGGCGACACCGTGACACTGAAACACACGCGATGGGTTCTGCTCAAGCGAAAGGAACATCTAACGGGAAAGCAGTTCGCTCGACTCGCGGAGCTGATGAGGGTCAACACCAATACGCTGCGCGGCTATCTGCTGAAGGAACAGTTCCAGGACTTCTGGGGCTACAAGTCAACGACCTGGGCCGACAAATTTCTCGACCACTGGATCAAGCAAGCGCTCGGAACGAGATTCGAACCATTTCGCCGCCTGGCCAAGACGTTACACGACCATCGACGTCTGTTACTCAACTGGTTTCGTGCGCGCGAAGAGTTCGCTGCAGGCGCCGTCGAAGGATTCAACTTGAAAGCGCGGGTCACGACGAGATTGGCGTACGGATTCAGGAGCTACGATCACGCCGAGATCGCCCTGTACCATCGCCTCCGAAACCTACGCGAGCCCGATTGGCTCATCCACAAATTCGCGTGACGAGGCTGCTTTTGGAGATTTCTTCAATCATTCTGCGGCGGAGCGTTACTGTAGTCATCACAGGCAGAGTGACAGCAACCAGGAACCCGGCTTTTCTCCAGATTGCCACAGGTCCGGTGCTAGACTCGTCCCACACGGGGTTGCCAGAGGCGCGGCCGCTTCGTGGTTGTATGCGAGGCGCTGAGTAAGGCATGGAGGTGGAATCATGAGGCATCTCTTGGTGACGGTAGCGGCAGTTGGGCTCCTCTCCGCGACTAGTTCGGCACTTGCGGACACGGTTCCGCTCGAGGCTAGCGCGTGCAATGGTCGTGATACTGGCGCAGCGTGCAATGGTGCTGTCTCAGGCAACGGCCGTACTACGAACGGTACATGCCAGCTGTCGACGTGCAGACGTTTGGACTATTCACACGGCATACCGCCGATTGGCACGACCACGTATCCGTGTCTCATGTGCATTGCTGCCACCGGCACCGCAGGCGCCGCGCCGCAATCGACGACGACTGCCTCGGAGTTGCAGCAGAACCCTGGCTCTGCTGAGGACCTGTCACAGGGCTCATGCTCCTGCCGCGTGGCGGGTAATGTGGGGCGGCATGGCGCAGGTCTGGGACTCATATTCGGTATGGCGATGATCCGGCTCATATACCGCCGTCGTGCCGCCTGAGGCGACCAGATTCGTCGGATCCGATCTTCACACGGAGCACTACGCTGGGAGCGTAGTTGCCGCTGCATGGCGAGTGCGCTCAAATGCGTGCGCGTCGACGCATTCTACCCTGGCCAGCGCTAAGTGCGGTTGCTCTGGATTGCAACAGGCAGCTTTGATCCGTGTTCGCCGCGACGTGAAGTGGCGACCGGTGCAGTTCCCGGGGCTTTTGGTCGGTTCGTCGTGACCACGGAGCTTGATCGCACAGCAAGTGTTCCCAATGCCAGCGCAAGGGGTTAGTCACTGAGCGAAGTAGCTCGCTACGTCGTGTAGGGTGCGGGCGTCAGCCCAAGCTGGTGCGGCTCCGATGGCTAGAGGAGTGAGGGTTCTGCGGCACGTTTGCGCAGGCCATCGAAAGTAGCGGCTGTGGCGTGCAGCAGGTCATCGCGGATCCTGGTGAGGAGACAGTGCCAAGGTTCTTGGCGCCGATGGCGTAGTGTCCGGAAAATCGTACGCCATCCTCACGCGGCTTCTCGATGGTAGAAGTTGAGCAATCCGCCGAGACGCGAGCGACATCGGATAGCGCCTGTTGCTGAGTTGTCGTTTTCGGGTGCGGTTCTTGGCGCGATCAGTGCGCCACCCAGACCTTGATGAAACCGTTCTTCCAGTTAATGTGGAATGAACTCGCGAGGCAGGCACCGAAGGTGGCGCTCACCAAAGATGACGAAGTGATTGAGACACTCGGTCCGGACGGTTCGCTCGAACCTTTCAGCGTGCGGGTTGCAGTTTGGGCTGCTCGCCGGGATCCGCACCGACTCCACTCCGCTTGACTTGAGTAGCTCGACCCACGCATTTGTGAAGAGCGGATCGCGATCGTGAATCAGGTGAGTCGCGTTTCGGAGGAAGCCATCCTCGGGATCGAGGAGATTGCGCGTGATCTGCATCATCCAGGCACTATCCGGATTCACTCGCATTCCGGCAATGTGCACCGCGCGCGTACGTAGCTCGATCACGAAGAACACCATGACCCGAACGGTTCCGAACATGCCGAGGGTCTCGACCGCGAAGAAGTCGCACGCGTAGAGCGTTTCCCAATGACTACGAAGGAATTGCTTCCAGGTGCGCTTGTGGATCCGCTCTGGCGCCGGCTCGACCCCAGCCTCTGCCAGGATATTGGCAATCGTCGAACGACTGATCTCAATCTTGAGGCCGCGAAGGGCGTCTCTGATTTTCGTGTAGCCCCAACCAAGATTCTCTCGCGCTAACCTGATGACGAGCTCACGAATTTCGTCGGCCTTGCGAGGCCTTCCTTGTTTCTTGCGTTGCGTGGAGCTGTCGTACTTAGCGGCGGCGAGCTTGCGAAACCAGGCAAGGATTGTGCTGGGACGAACAATCTGGCAACACAGGTGCCTGTCATCGGGTGTCAACGCCTTTCCTTTGACAGCCAATCTGCGCCGCTGCTCGTCAGTGAAGGGGATCCGCTTTCGACCAGTTGTCTCGGTGTAAACCTCTCGCAGAACACGCACTTCCTCCAAGAGATAGTCGAACCTGCGTGCCATCCGCTCGTTAAGGGCGTAGGTAACCATCGCGATGCTGAACTGCAGGGGAGGGGAAGCATCTCTGGCCAATAGCAGGATGCATTCGATCCAAGGCAAGGTCCAGACTGTGCCTTGGGGGTGGATCATGCGAGAATCGCCATGCGATGAGTATTCGGACAGAACGGGGTGCGCCGGGCGACTCAACCTACGGACACGCCGAGAAGGCGCCCGATTGCCGCGGTGACCGCCATGGCCGCTGCGCCGCCAAACGTGACGCGCAGCGATGCACGAGCGATCGGCGCGCCGCCCAGATGGCCGCCAAACGCGCCAAGCGCAGCCAGGCTCACAAGCGAAGCAACCGCAATCAGAGGAATCCTCCACTCCGCTGGCGCGATGAGCAGCGCAGCAATCGGAACAACCGCGAACGAAGCGAAGCTCGCGGCCGAAATCCACGCCGCCTGCATGGGCTGCGATAGGGCCGTCTTGTCGATGCCGAGCTCGTCACGCATGTGGGCGCCGAGCCTGTCGTGCGTGCTGAGCTGCTCCGCAACCTTGATCGCCAGGTCCTTCTCGAGACCACGCTTCACGTAGAGCATCGCCAGCTCGTTCAACTCGGCCTGCGGCTGCTCCGCGAGCTCCAGCTTTTCTCGCTCGACATCCGCTCGTTCGGCGTCACGCTGCGAGCTGACCGATACGTACTCGCCTACGGCCATGGACATGGCCCCGGCGACTAGCCCGGCTACTCCCGCTACCAAGATCGCTTCCTTCGAAGCCGACGCTGCGGCAACTCCGATCATGAGACTCGCCGTCGACACGATCGCGTCGTCCGAACCAAGCACAGCGGCGCGCAGCCACCCGGCGCGCCCACTCCGATGCCTCTCGCCGTGCAGCGATCGTCGGGCAACCGTGGAACTCACGACGCGCTGTTCGTAGGTGGACGCCCGCCCTCGGCGCGGTGGGCAGAGAGCAGGGCGAGAACTTCTCGCCAGGTCTTTTCCAGTACGGCCTTCTTGAGAAGGACCCGTCCCATCGGGACGCTGGAGCTTCCAAGCGCCGTTCGTACGCCTTGGTCCGGCACTTCGAGGTCGACGTACTCGTCGCCGTCTACGAGGTGCGCCGCAGTCTCGGCTGTGCTGACGCGAGCGATTTCGTCGTCCGAAAGCAGCTTCAAGATCGTGTCGCGCGTGATGTACTCCGTTCGGGCCTCATTCTTCTTCATGATGGTTCCAATTCTTCCTTCTCGAAGTTGCAGGACGATCACTTTGCGGGGCACCAACTGCATGCCGCGTGCCGGCGTCATCCGGGCGTGCCGGTAGGGTTCGTGCGAACTCCCCAAGGCGACATGCCTGGAACCCCGTCGCGTGAGGTGAGCTCTATCGCCTCCAAAACGAACGACATCGCAATTACCTTGATGGATTTGATGATTTGAGCGAGAGCTTCTTGTGGACGCTGGAGACCACGGGCGGCTGCAAGGATCGCCCACGTCAATGTCCCGGGTGTGGCGCAAGCGCTCGCGCATCTCACGTCGGCAGCGGTCCCGTTCCCATTTAG
>JBLNFG010000062.1:0-7144 GCA_050263495.1 Myxococcales bacterium
CTGTCAACTATTTGGTGGCATTC
Organism: Myxococcales bacterium; assembly: GCA_050263495.1. Classification (GTDB taxonomy): domain Bacteria; phylum Myxococcota_A; class Polyangia; order Polyangiales; family Polyangiaceae; genus FEN-1139. Next base: position 24 of record JBLNFG010000062.1, read on the forward strand.
GGCGCCGAAGCCTTAGCACAGGAGGGAATCTCGAGCCAATTTGCCGGCTTATTGCGGTTGTGTCCTCGTGCTGGGGCTTCGATTTCGGCCGCCGCGAATGCTGCGATGCACGGGTTCCTGCTCTTCGGTAAGGTTTGAGCGCGCCTGAGATTGGCACCCGCGTAGCGCAAGCAGCTACCCTGGACCCAAGCCGAACCAAGTCGACCTAACGCTTGGAAACTGCAGTTACAAATAGGGACAGAAATCGTAATTCCAGGGGCCCCTCCGAAAGCTCGGTTGAACCACGTGTTCCGACGGTCTGAGCGTTCCTGCCACTCGCAAGGCGGCGCGATTAGCGAGGGGCTCGCGGCCCCGCCGCAGGCCACTCTAGGTGGATTGCCGCGTTTAGTGAGTAGTTGGCGGTCAGGTGTTGCAAGGTGCAGCCCGGCTTCCAGGTGCCAAATCAGCAAGGACTCTTCGCAGCCTTTCGAGGATCGGTGCGAGCGGATTGGTGCTGGCGAATAGCGATGGGTATGCCGATCGAAACAAGCAATCGAGAGTGGTTGTCCGCAGAATCGTCTGAGTGACGAAGCTGGATTCAGCCGAGGATTGGGGAGCGCGCTCTGCTACCTGCCGAGCGAGCGCTACACTCACGATTTGGACGGCTGCCTCGAGGGCTTCAATTGGACGCAACTGTTGGCGATCCCGTTTAGGTGCCGAGACCAGCACGTTCGCCAAGTACCCAAGCTCTTCCATCCGCTGCTCGTACAGGTGAGGGTCCGTCCCTCGCAACACGCTAAGCGCCCGCTCCAATAATCGCGCTGTCGACGCGTCATCGGTTGCTACCGTCAATGCGGCGGGTTCGGAGGACGATGTTCTGTTTCGGCGCGACTTGCTCGGCAGCTCACGCGCCGCGGGCATTCCCTTCGTTGAATAGTCTGAAGCGTCGAGCACGTGGGCGCGTGTAAGCAGAGCCATCAGTGCTGCCCCGTCGTCGACGCCTCGTTTGCGCGTTTGCGATCTAGCGCTGGACTTCGGCTGGGCAGGGACACGTGCGAGCTCGCGAAAGTACGCCTTCGTGAGTGGATCGCGGGTGTTCTCGTCGCCGCTGCCACGATGAGCAAGCGCAAGGAAGGCCTTCGCGTCGGCAGCGGACACGTACCCCCGGCGTGCGCGTCGGTCGTCGCGGTCGCCGCGCACATCGTGTTCCAACATCTCGTCGGACGTCAACACGTCGTATAGACCTCCATTGTCCTCGATCCACTCGGTACTCATGGCCGCACAGTGTTCGAGGATCTGCCGGAGCAGTGCATGGTGATCCCGATCCAGCGCAAATAACGCCTGGCAGATTTCGTCCCAGACCGTGTCGTCTCTGGAGATCAGTCGAAATTCTTCCCACTCCTCGTACAGACAACAGTCCAGTGCCTTTTCCAGCTGATCCAAATCGCGCCCGGAACTAGACATCTCCACTGCCAGGGCCTCGATATCAATCACCAGGATCAGTCGGTGTATCGCCAAGGTCACTAGATCGAGCGGCAGCTCCATCAGTCGCTTGACCACGGCGTCTTCGCCTGCCTCGGAGAAAGCGTGCAGCCAAAGGGCAAACCGTGCCGGATCGAATTGCTCGAGGGTGCCCGCGTTGCCTGCTTGCCAAAGGTCTTCATCGAACACTTGCTCGAGTTGCTCCGTAGTCGCGAGCGCCACGAGTTCCGCGGCGTCCTCGAGCCCGACGCGGCGGATCAGTTGGCCCAACGCGGGCCCCGGGAGTTCGCGCACCCCCGCGAGTAGATTCGCGTTTTCAAAGATATGATTCAGAAGCTGCGGCACGGTCGGGAGCTTCGAGCGCTGGATCTTCGTCATCCGTTCCACCTCGCGCGCCATCCTCACTACCGTGGGCAAAATTACTAGCTCGGAACTTTAGCCGATATCTGTTACAGTCCTTGCATTCAAGTGAGGGAGGGGACTACTGCGCCGATGCGGCAACTCTTGCGTTCAGCTGGAACGGGCAGAAGTGTGCGAGCGCTGCCGTTGCACCTCGAGGCAGGCCGGTTCATGACGCGATGGGCGAAAGGAAAGCCTTCCACATGAGTACCCGGGCCAAAGTGCCTCTTGTCCTGAACTTGAGTCTGGTTCTGGGGATGGGGGTGCTGGCAATTCGCCAGCTCACACGCTGGCACGGGCTTGCTTTTGTTTTGGGCGTCGCGGTGGCGACGGTTTACGTGCTTTGGGGACTCTGGGAAGCCAGAACCTCAGTGCGGGACTCGAGGGGCGTCTCGGTGCGCTCCGATCGATGGACCCTCGAAGTGTATGCGCTCTCTCAAGGGGCCACAGCGCTCACCGCGATGCTTGTAGACGCCCATTGGCCGGCATCCGCTCAGACGCACCTGCTCCTCGGCACCGCGTTCTTTGGTGGGGGGCTCGCGCTGAGAGTCTCCGCGGTGCGCTCGCTGGGTGAGTTTTACTCCCACCGCGTGCAAGTGACGAGCGCGCACCGCATCGTTGATTCTGGGCCCTACCAGTACCTTCGACACCCCGCCTACTCGGGCATTTTCCTGGCCCACGTCGGGCTGGTGCTGGTGTTCTTCAACTGGCTCAGTGTCGGGTTATTGCTGAGCGCGCTCTTGCCGTCACTAGTGGCAAGGATTCTGGTCGAGGAACGCACGATGGCCAGCCTGCCCGGCTATGACCAGTTCTGCCGAACGCGCGCTCGCCTGATCCCGTTGCTCTGGTAAGCGAGTAGACTCGAGGCCGAGCTAGTTCACTCGATCGAGCAACGACTCTATCATCCCAAACCGTACGCCGCGATCGGAGACGACCAACCGATCCTGTCTCGCATGGTCCATGACCGCGACGAGGATGACCGCACCGGCGACAATCACGTCGGCACGTTTGGGTTCCATTCCAGGCATGCTCGCCCGCTCAGGACGGGGAAGGGTCGCCACCGTTCCCAAGAGCGATTCAAGCCTCGTCCGCGAGAGGACGTGCCCGTGAACGCGGCTGCGGTCGTACGTAGAGAGGTTGAGGTCAATGGCGGCCAGCGTAGTCGCAGTACCTGCCACGGCGACCAGCGTGCCCTCTCCCAGGCTGAATGAGAGCGTGGCAAGGGCCGTTCTCGCGCTCTCGGCAATCGACGCCAGAGCCGCCGGCTCGGGTGGGTCCGTAGTCACGTGGCGTTCGGTCATCCGCACGCAACCGAGGTCGAGACTCTGAAAGGCCGCCGCAATCGTATCAGAGGTCGTTTGGCGCCCGGTGATCAGCTCAGTGCTACCCCCACCGATGTCTAAGACCACGACAGGACCACTCAGCTCTAGCGACGAGAGGGCGCCGCGGAACGTGAGCTCGGCCTCCTCAGTGCCCTCGATCACTCGGGGAACCGCTCCGAGTAGTGCCTCTGCCTCGCGGAGAAATTCGCCCGACGAGCGCGCGTCGCGCAGAGCGCTCGTCCCAACCACGTCAAGGCTGTCGACACGAAGGTCTCTCAGGACTTCGGCGTAGTTCCGAAGGCACTCGAGGGTGCGTGCAACGGCATCTGGCGCAAGCTGACGAGTCTTGTCGACTCCCTGACCGAGCCGGGTGATGGTGCATCGATCAATGACGATGCGCCGAGCCCCGGCTCGATCGCGTTCGACTACCGTCAGAAGGACGCTGTTCGTGCCGATGTCAATCGCACCTGCGCGAAACAAGGGCTGCACAATCAGCGTGCCAGGCTGTTGAGATTGAGCATCTCCTCGACGTCCGGCTGAATCACCAGCTCGACCCGGCGGTTCTTCTTACGGTTCTCATCCGTGTCGTTGGGCGCGACCGGGTCGGTCTCTGCATACCCCGCCGCACTCCATTTGGTCGGGTTGAGTCCGCCCCCACCCTGCTCCGCTGTTTGTGTCAAGAACTCGACCACCGTACGGGCGCGCATTGCCGAAAGACCCCAGTTGTCCAGGAACGGCCCGCCCTTGAGCGGCTTCGCGTCGGTGTGGCCAGCAACTTGGAACTCACGACTCGAGAGTTGAGCATCGCTGCGGACCACTTCTGCCACCTGCTTCAGGATGTCCTTCCCTTCCTTTCGTAGCGTGGCGCTTCCCGAGTCGAACAGAACGTCGCCCGGGAGTTGAATCAGCATGCGGTTGTCCCGGGTCTCAACCTTGAGGCCGAACTCCGTCAACTTCTGGAGCTTCGTCCTCAACGCGTCGAAGCGCTTTTTCAGCTCATCGAGCTGTTTGGCGCGCATCGCGTACTCCTCGAGGGCCTTCTTCTGCTGCTCCAGGCTGGAGCTCAGGTTGTCAAGGTCAACGCCGCGCTCGCGCAACTGCTTCTTCAAGCCCGCGATCTCGTTTTGGGCATCGGCAAAGTCGGCGTCACACTTGCGGCGAGCCTGCTGTTGCTCGGCGAGCTGACCGCGCAAGCTTTCGTTTTCGCGCACCTTCTGATCCCACTCCTCCTGTGAGTAACCACAGCCGAAGAGCGACAATGCTAGGGGACCGACGACGAGTGCCAGGGTGCGGTACGGGGCAGGTGATCTCATTGGGGGGAACCTCGAGTTCGTTTCGATGCGAACGTGTGTCACCGGGTATCGCGCGCGTCGGACGACGTCAAGCGCGCCGCGCTACCAGCTGCCACGTCGAGCCGCCGAACCTTCTGCTTGGAGGTGCCCACGCGAGCTCGCACCGTGGTGACTCCACACTGTTCCCCACTGCGTCGAGCCGCACTGGCGCGGCGCGAAGCAGAGCGCGAGGCGACGTGACCGCGTTGGGCAGACAAAAAAATAGATCGGGACCAGAGTGCTTCAAGTTTGCCGGCTCTGTAGCCAGTCCTCGGGCCCAGTGTCTCAAATACTGAACTGATTTCGCTGAGTTAGGCCCACGAGATGACAGTGCCAATCTGTGCCGTTAGAAACCGCTTGCGGAGCTGATCGAGCCATCTTGGTGCTGCTTTGGAATTTGCAATGCATTTTTTTCATTGACAGATCGCACTAGGTGGCAATATACGTCTTGCAACATACTCTCGGATCCGGGAAACCGGCCTACCGGGAGCGACAGGGAGAAATCATATGGCCGCAAAGAAGAGCAAGACCAAGACCGCCCGCAAGGCACCCGCAAAGAAGGCCCCGAAAGTTGCCAAGAAGCGCACCGTGAAGCGCGCCAAGAAGGCTGCGAAGAAGGTCGCCACGGCTGCCAAGGCCCCCGCCGCCCCCAAGGCTGGCAAGAAGGCCGCCAAGAAGGTTGCCAAGCGTCGCGTCAAGCGCGCCAAGAAGGCTGCGTGAGACCCACGCGGTCGGGCGTTGGGGTGATAACCCAGCCCGACCGGCCGGGGAGGTGAGCTGGATGCCGAGCATCAATAGCCACCGTCGAGGCATGCGCCGCGATGCACCTCCCCCAAATTCCGCGTTCTGAGTGTCCAGGTTGCGTCTCCATTAACAATGGCGGCCACGAGTGACACGGGACACCTGGAATTAGAGCACGCACTAGGACTCCTAGGCGTGCTCTCGTCGTTTGTGGAACCGCAGTTCCGGAGCCAAGCACGCACTAGGACCGTGGTGTAGGAGTCTCGGAACTGGAGCACATCGTAGAACCGCAGGCGTGCTCTCGTCTGCCCGATGCGTTTGAGCGGAGCTTCGTCCGCACAGAGGATTGAGCACCAGCAACTTCGCAGACTCAGCGCGTCCGCCGAGCGCAACCACCGAGCTCGAGGGCGGACATTCCCTGATCGCCGTCCTACGGGAACCGCTGATCATAAGCGATCAAGTGTTTGAACAAACGAGCTGCACTGGCGGAACTCTAAAGCCACTCATCGTCCGAGCCGTAGTTGCCATTCGACCTCTTCACGAATGGTGGGACACATGCTGAACTGTCGAAGCTGTCTGTCGAAGACCTGTTCTTGGCTATTGATGTGCACCTTGGTGACGGTCAGTGGAATTGGTGGATGCGTGAAATCCTCGCCAGAACAAGCCGCCCCAGCGCCGCCGGATCCCGCGACGTTCCGAGCCTTCATGCGGTTGTACGACCCAGCGCTCGAGAGTGTCACGACCCAAATGGATCGCGTTGAGAGTACCGTGCGTGCATACAACACAGCGGTCATGAGTATGAACGCGGATGCCACGGATCAGGCGATCGACGACATGGCCGCGGCTCTCGATGACCTGGCTGCGGCCGTCGCTAATTGGGAGTACATCGAAACGCGCTTGCAGAGCAGAGAGCCGGAGCTCGAAGGTCGTATTACCCAACCGCTTCTGTTCACCGTGCTTGGGGTCGGCTTGGCCGTGTATGGCACGTACAGCTATGTGCAGGAGCTTCGGCAGCTGAACCGGGACATGAGCGAAGCACGCAGGGAGCGGGACGAAGCGGAAACGGACACGATGGCGGGGATGCCTGGCGCAACGGAGCGCGTTGCGTCAGCGAAGCGGAAGATGCTCGAAACTGGGAGTGAAGCCATCAGAACCGTCACCAAGCAGGTGGTCGATCAAACGCTTCCGGGTGACGCGCAGACGGCGCTGGGTGTCTGGGATGCAGCCGGGGACGCTCTCGAAGGAGTCAAGGTGTTCACGGCGACCAAAGCCTGCGCTACGGCCCCCAACTCGTCCGACTGCAAACTGACGCGAGGGAAGACTGATAGTCAGGGCCGCCTCGTGGTTCCTTCCTCCGAATTGGCCGTTGTCCTCTCCAAGCCAGGCAAGGCGCGTGTCGCTGTCGACATGGTCGATGCGACGACCAAGGGTACGATCCCCGTGATTCGTGAGTTCATACCGATCGAGATCGCCAATCCGACGATTGTGGCCGAAAACGATCGTGGCAAGTATGGAAACTCGGTGGGCGGGGCAGGGAACACACCGGGTGCCGGCGGCACGGTGAGCGTAAGCACCGGAGGCAAAGCTGGCGCCGGTACCGGCGGAAAGCCCAGTACCAATACGGGCACTGGCGGAAAGCCCAGCACACAGACCTCGACAACCCAGCCGGTGAATAACACGACGCTGTCCGGCACGTTCCCGGGCGAGCCCTTCAACGGAATGCAGATCACGTATACGATCAGCGGCGTAGGGCCGAGCGTCGCCGCGGATAGCGAAGGGTTCACCGTGTCGCGCAACTATTCGGGCCCGCTCGGTTCCGGTGTTTTGCGTGTCGCAGGCACCGCCAGCCAGAGGAATGGTTGGGGCG
>JBLNFG010000063.1:0-2996 GCA_050263495.1 Myxococcales bacterium
GAAGACGGCATTGGCGTGGTGCTGATACGGAAAGATGTGTTTGCGTTCACCGGCGCGCACGCTGTCCCAGCGCGCGATGGTGTCCGCCGCGCTGTAGCCGCGGGAGTGCCGATCGCGGACGATGCGCCGGATCAACCGAATGTCGGACGCGTGTAGCCGCGTGACCCGGTCGAACGGCAACTGAGCTAGCGGACAGATGAAGACGCGGAATACCTCGTCTTTGCCGATTTGGGCGAGCAGGCGTGGATTCAGCCCATGAATACCTTCGAGCATGAGTACGGAGCGATGGTCGAGCTTGACGACTGGGCCACCGTCGGGGTGGCTGATGCCGGTCTTGAAATCGTAGCGTGCCGTCTTGACCACTTCGCCGCCGAGCAGTCGTCCCATGTGCTCCTGGAGCATCTCCAAGCGTAATGCGTCGAGTGCCTCGAAGTCGTAACCGCCCTTCTCGTCGAGCGGCGTCTTGTCACGATCACAGTAGTAGTCGTCTAGCGAAATCGCGATCGGATTCATGCCAAGTACCTGCAGCTGAACCCGCAGACGCTTGATGAACGTGGTCTTGCCCGAACTGCTTGGTCCGGCGATGCATACGATTCGGGCAGACTTGCCACGACCGTGCACCTCGTCCGCAATGCGGCTGATGCGCTTCTCGTGGAAGCCCTCGCTCACATTGATGAGTTCGCCGACGTAACCACTGATGCAGGCGCGGTTGAAGTCGCCCACCCCACGCACCTCGACGGTTTCGAGCCAACGCTCCTGTTGCTGCGTCATCGAGAGCGTTTGTCGCGAAACCGCAAGTGCCTCCTCGTTACTCACGGCGCGCAGCCCAGCAATTGCCGGGCGGAATGGCTCGGCGTTTTCGACGGTGGTTTCCGGAGCCACGGGATCGGGAATCGCGTGGGCAATGCGCGACGGCGTAACGTCGCGTTCACGGCCGTAAAGCAGCAGCAATCCTCCGCGGTCAGCCAACACGCGAAAGCCGCCCACTTGCCCGGTGCTGGGTAGCAACGGCGTGGTAATGAGCGCGTGCACGTTCCCGTACGACGCAAGGGGTACGACGAGATCACGCCAGGTGGACAGCAACTCCACCGTGTCGTTCCAGCCTACGCGTCGGAAGTGCTCCATCGCCTCGGTGACGCCAGCCCAGGTTTCGACCAGCGGCAAGTCGTCGGCAACCAGACTCGTCATTGTCGCTTCGAGTTTGTCTGCCAATTCCTCAGCGCGTTGCTTCCACGCAATCGCGATGTGGACACGTCGACCGAATCCGACGGAGTGTGCCAACCGCACGTCTGCCTCGGGCGCCGCTTTGGCGGCAGCTTCGAGTAAGAGCAGCGCTTGGCTCATGCGGTGGATTCGCTGCCCCTCGAGCGTGTCGAGCAAGATTGGTTCGACCTCGGCCTCCCAGGTGACGCGTGCTGTCAATGACACCGGACGGCGGCCGAGTAACGCCCCCACGAGCGGGACGCCGTCGATCTCTCGCGGCAACACCGCGGACAGCGCCGTCCCGTTGGGAACGCGGAGCGACGCGCCGAGGACTCGAATCGTGACCTCGCTGTGCCGAGGAACCAACGGCCTTTCCGAGGGAGCAGGTGAGGATCCCGGGGCCGTCGGTCGCAAGGTGACGCGCAAGTCGGTCATGTTGCAGAAGTTGCAGGTCTCGTTTCTCAGGTCAAGTAAACGCGCCGCAACCCGGCACGCGCACATCGTCGGTGAGCGACGTGACGGGCTCGCCTGTACCTCGCCGCGTCCTTCCTCGACGGAACTGCGGCTCTTCGACGGGACGGACACGCGCGATGGGCTCACGACGCTCGTCCTTAAGACAAGAGCCGCTCCATGAGTTCGTCAGGCGTCGTGGTCGCGGGCTCAAGACAAAACCAGAACCCGCTGCCCGAACGACCAACCTATTCATGATTGACGCGATTTGGATGCGACGAGCTCTTCCTGAACGGCTCAGACCCATGGAAATTCCATAGGTTTGGACCCAGCCCGGTCCGTTTTCGACCGAGCCCGAGAGCGCGGTGGATTTGCGCGACTGCGAAGCGCCGAAATGAGGCGGAAACAGCAGGAATCTGGCCTCATCGCGTGGGCATCGCGCAATCACTGCGTCCACACCGATGAATCGTTGAGAGTCGACCGCGGTCCGTGCTAGCAAGCGCCACGAGCGCGTCGCGCCTTGGTAACTCGGCCGCGCGCGCAAACTCCCAGGATTCATCGGAAGCGGTGGTCCTTCAGAAGGAGCTCGAACCTTGAAACGCAACAGAGCATCCACGTTGTCGATACCGTCAGTTCTGGCGGGCCTCGCTTCAATGCTGGTCCCGTCACTCGCCCTCGCCCAAGAGCATCACAGTGAGGCCAACCTCATTCTGCCTGATCTCGCAAGCGTGACACTCCTCGGCCAATCTGGCCGCAACCTGCTGATGATGGGGCTGCTTATCCCCGTTCTCGGCCTGCTCTTCGGCTACATCGTGATGCAGCAGGTGAAGAACCTGCCCGTTCAAAAGTCGATGCTCGAAGTCTCCGAGCTCATCTACCAGACCTGCAAGACGTACCTGATTCAGCAGGGCAAGTTGTTGCTGCTGCTCGAGGTGCTGATTGGCAGCATCATGTTGGCGTACTTCAAGTTCGTCCAGCACATGGAGACCTATAAGGTCCTCATCATCCTGCTGTTCAGCTTGATCGGTATCGCAGGCAGCTTCGGCGTGGCTTGGTTCGGGATCCGAATCAATACCTTCGCGAACTCGCGCACGGCCTTCGCCAGCCTCCAACGTAAGGCGTACCCCGTGTACGCGATTCCGCTGAAGAGCGTCATGAGCATCGGCACGGTGCTGATCTCGGTCGAGCTCGTGTTGATGCTCGCAATCCTCATCTTCATCCCCGGCAATCTCGCCGGCCCCTGCTTCATCGGCTTCGCGATTGGCGAGTCGCTCGGCGCATCGGCTCTGCGTATCGCTGGCGGCATCTTCACCAAGATCGCCGACATCGGCTCCGACTTGATG
>JBLNFG010000064.1:0-5567 GCA_050263495.1 Myxococcales bacterium
ACAACCGCCGAACCCGTCCGGAACAACGTGTCGTGCATTTCGATCAGCACGGCGCGTTTCTTCGCGGGGCGAATGCTCAGTGTCTTCGGCTGTGCCGCGGCGACGGACAGGGAGCTAAACAGATCGCCGCCCAGGGCTTCCACGGCTGAGGCACGCGACGTGATCGCAATGACGTCGCTCCCCTCCGCCAAGTAGGCGTCCAAGGGCGTCGCGGCTCGGCTTTGCCACACCGTCTTCATCGCCTGATTGACGGCCTCGGCGCTCTCGAACGTCACATCGACGCTCTCCGTCGCTGCCTTCCACTTTGCTACACCCGACGCATCCGTCGGCACGGTTTCGCTCGTTCCCGCGCCGCTGAAGACCAAAGAAATGCCTGCAACGCCTTTGCCCGTCTCCTTTCCTGCCCCAACTCGCGCGTCCTCGCGGACTGAATGCGTCGCCGAAACACGCGGGGCACGCATGCCGCTGCGGCGGCGCGGTCTTCCCCAAACCCGTACTCGCGCCTGCAGATCCATGGTGCGGCGAGGCTAGCACCCTCCGCGGAACTGATGCAGGCGCTGCGCGCGGGTGGAGAAGACGGGGCGGTGGAAGTACGGCGCGAGCACGGGCCATCGGCAACGGTTACTGCGCATCGGCACTCGGATCAGTCGCGCTTCGCATTGTCGATGCCGCCGCGACAGCTCTCTAGGCCACCGCAGCGCGGGCCCACTTTGGTGAGGCCCGCGCCGCTGCCGCCCAAGGAGTCCCATCATGTCGCGTCATCTACCCGTCTCGGCTCATCGTGAAGCTCAGCTCGAAGCTCACGCTCATTCCATGCGGTTCTGTCGTCCCACAGAGTCAGAGTGGCTTCTCTGGGAAGCCATTCGCGGCAAACGCTTGGGCGTCGTGTTCGTCGCCAGGTCGTCATTGCAGGCAAGTACATCGCTGACTTCGTGGCTCCCTCCGTCAAAGTCATTGTTGAAGTGGACGGGGGCTATCATGCACTTCGCCCCGCGGCTGACGCCCACCGGGATAGGGATCTTGAGCGCCTCGGTTACACTATCGTGCGCGTTGACGCTGAACGAGTCGTCAGCGCGTTGCCGCTTGCTGTTGAGCGCGTGCGCGAGGCGCTGAAGGCATCGCGCAGATATTGAAGTGCAACATGCCATCGCAATGGCCGCACTGTGTACGGTGCCCCAGGAGGCATCAATGGCAAGAAGCAAGCCGGCAAGGATAAGAAGGTTCACCGACGAGCAGCGTGTTGACCACGCCAGACCGGTGCCACTCCGCTCAACAGAGGTCCTGGTACCGCGGGCCGCTGAGTGCTACCGTGCTGCCCTGCGAATGAGCTCATCGAACCTGTGGTATCGATCATCGGTGGTTGTCATTGTCAGCCTGTGCACTGCTTGCCATCAGGCTGCGTCGGTGACGCCACCGGCTGCTATCGGGAAAGCCTCCGTGGGAGGCGAGGCTTCGGTGAAGCTCGATTCAGGTACCCCGGACGCTCGCCGCGTTCAGCAGTCGACCCAAGTCGAGAGAAGCCACATGGCACCTGGTTCGCCCAACGTCGGTTTCTCGTCCAAGGGCACGCACGAAACCATTCCGCTAAAAGACTACGGCAAGTGGATTGGAGAGGGTAGGCGACGACATCAGAGCAAAGACTACCTTGGGGCCGTGGAGGCGTTCGCCAAGGCACTCGTTGCGCGACCCAATGCTTCTGAAGCTCTTGTCGAAATGGGCTGGGCTGCTTATCTTGCCGAAGATCTGGAGCTTGCAGAACGCTCCACGCGCGCCGCCCTGGGGGTCCCGAATGACAGTTCACTGCGTGGCGCTGCTCTCTACAACCTCGGAGTGATTCTCGAGCGCGTGGGAAAGCCGAACGCCGCTGTTCAGAGTCTCAAAGAATCATTTCAGACCCAGCCAAGCACAGCTGCGCGAGAACACCTGACTAGGCTCGACCCCGTGGCTGCTGATGAGATGCTAGCGATCCGGGCAGTCTTGCTCAAGTTCCCCTTCCCGACTTTGGATTGCCCTACCGATGCAAGGCGTTGCCTGGCACCCGATAGACCAGCGGATTGGCGCAGAATGAGAGTTGGGATCAGCAAGCTCGACCCTCGGCCGCCGTACGAGCGTATCGGGCTGATGAGTGTGGAAAGAATTGACTTCGGGGACTACTCGTTGGCCATTCGCACCGCTGCCGGTTGGTACACCAAACAACTCTTTTTTGAAGCGGCAAGCGGCTCGTTAAGGGGCAGCGGTAAAATCGAGTCCATCAAGTATCAAGACGTGATCTCGGGTGCGCCGAGTGAGATTGTAGCGACCTACAGCTATTGGCAGTTTACAGGTGACTTGATACCGGGGGAGGAACTTGAAAAGGTATCAGGCAGAGCCATTGTGATCTGCGGGATGGGTGCCAACCAGGTCCCCGCCTGTACGGAGCCTATTGAGTTGGAGTCCACGACGCAGAAAGGCGGGGGCGAGTCGCAAACTACGTATCGACTTCGAGTAACCCTTGCAGCTCCTGATGCTATCGAACTCACGCCAGTCGATGGGAACCCACCCGACACTGTTTTCGCAATGCTTGGTCGGCGAAGAATCATCATGCCGCAAGCGCAATGAGCGCCATTCGCTCGATCAGTCGGGGTTCCCCGAACACGCAGTCAATCAAGATGGTGTGAGTGACCTAAGTCTCTGATCGCTGACCGGGGTTGCTGTTGCATGACCGGAGTCAGTGCTCGAAGGATCGTGGTTGAATGCATTTTCATGGAGAGACGGAGCCGGTGGCGAACACGCTGCGAGACAAGAACGCGTCGTCCTTCAGGTACGCCGGAATGGCATCTTGTTGAAGATCCAATTGCAGGGTTGGCGTAACCCCGGGCCCTAGCCCAACCCTCATCTGGCTTCGACCGAGCCGATTTTCTTCGGCATGCGGGTTCGGGCTTACCGGTCTGTTGGGCTTGTTTGCGTTCCGATCGACACTTTGGGTCGGTTCGTCGCCTTCGCACAAGAAGTCAGTCCAAGTATTGAATGACTCAATCTTGTCCTCGTCCCTGGGCTCCAAGGAGTTCGGACAAGCCGGGTTCGTACATCTCGCGGTGACGTAGGTCATTTTTCCAAGCGGACGTACGTACCCTTCAGGAGTCGTACCGAAATCCAGTACTGGCATATGCGAACGGTCCGCACCAGCACTGTATGTGCGCGCAAGTGCCATTGAACGGTAGAGAGCGCCCTGCGGAATATCGATTTGCCATCTAGCCTCGAGCTTGTCACAGAATGGATGATTCCGTAGCGACCACATCAAACGGGTAATCGGATAGTTCTTCGATGGGTCATTCCTGGACCACATGGGGAGCCAGGGACTCACGTAGAGTAGTCGATGGCGAATTCCATCCTCGGTAATCTCTCTTTCGGTGCGAGTTGTCGAAATTGCGAGGTTGTCATCGCGACAGGCCCGGCTGAGCACAAGCAGACGGGCAAGTCCCATGGGTCGGCTCTGACGCAGCCTTCGAATGCCAGAAGCCAGCGAGCTTGCGGATACCAGGCCCGGTTTTCCCGTGTGCTTAATAGGTGTAGTGAACGCCTCGATGGCGTGCGTGTCGTAGTTGCCTGTCAACTTGGGAGCCTCTGAGGGCGGCGTAGGGCTTGGGTTCCTTGGGTGCATGGCACCCGTGTCCAGGAGCTGGACTCGCCCCGATGTGAGCGTGCGCAAGACGAACGCAATATGCCGATAGCTCGAGGCGACGTACACGCTACCGGGTCGGATGCTACCTGCCGCAATTCCGTTCCCGGCATTGGCACTCATTTCATTGCCGGATGTGTACTTCGTTCCCGCAGGACTCCACACCGTCAAATTCCTGCAGTCGCTTGCGTCGTAGTTTTGCGCAGCCGCACCGTCGATTCCACGCGCAATTGCCGACATCGTAGCAAGCTGTTGACACGCAAACGTAATGGGGACCGATGGCTCAGCAGTGATTGCGTTAGCGAAGACGGCTGCGTCACCGCTACTCGAGTAGTTATGAAGTGACACGTACGGGGTGCAGGTCAGGTACTCTGTCAACGCTTGTGCCCACGCCTCTTCGAGTAGGCCAGGGTGGCCTTGAAGCGCATCTACATCGACTTCGCACAGAGGTCGACCGTTGACGAGTGGAAGGGCAGGTTCCGTGCGCCAAAGGGTTCCGAGCCCCTGATCAAGGCGTTCAACCACGTGAGCAAGCAGCTTGGTCACCAGTTGCTGGAGTTGCAGTTTGTTCTCAGCTGGGTCCGCCTTCTCTTCTGGAGCGCGCTCATAATTCTTCAGGGTCGGCGAGTTGATAAGTCGACAGATCTGCGGCGCTACGGTTGACAGCGTGATTGTTTCGGGTTCGTTGACTTGGTTACCTGCCGAGAAGCTCTGGGTCTCAGTTCTTGGACTGGTGTCGGTGCCGGGTATCCAGGTAACGGTCAGTTTGGTGCGGCCATTGAAGACCGTCGGCACCATGGATACGCTCCACGACGTGAAGGCGGTTTGGCCAGCAATCTTCTCAGAGCCCGCTGCGTCAACATCATAGGTAACGGGCTGAGTCGGCGGTGGGGTCTTGGGTTTGGCTTTGTTCTTAGGAGAGGCTTCCGGTGGTGGAATGTATTCGATCGAAAATGTTGGGCGATTACTCTTGAGCGGGGCGAGTTCTAAGGGAAATCGCACGTCGAGCCGCAGTTCGATTTCCCCATCCTTGTAGTCGACGTACTCGCGCGAAAATGTCACCGAACTGTCGGCAATGATCGGTGAGTTGGTTGTTCGTGTGGGGCCTGGATCGGTCACGTTGTCTTGTCCTCGGTCAGTAGTTGCCCACTATTGGTGGGCGCTTAAGAGCCGATAATCGACGAGAACCACTCTTGCGCCTCCAGGGGGAAGGGCCTCTGCGCGATACGCTCCGAGTTCGTCGGTTTGGTCCGTGAGGATCCCCCACGATGTGAGCACTCGACAGGAGACCTTTCCAAATTGCTTTCCAGTGTCCTTGTCGGTGAATTGGATGCTCAGAGTGTCGCTGTAGCTGAGGATGCCGGCTAAAATCGTGCGTCCACCAGCGCTTGCATGAAATCGGAAGGTTGCTTTTGGCAGTCTCTTGCATGGTTTGGTACTGACGTCCTGCGATGGTAGCGCCAAATCCCAGTCACCAAATGCGCACGTGGCACGATCTGCGTCGCTCGTGAGTGGATCGAATTCAAATTCCGTAGACCATCCACCGCATTCCCTGAGAACCTCGAATTCCACCATCTCCCCCGCCCCCAACCCCGGCGCCTCCAGTATCATCTTTCGTACGTCTCCCATCCTGGCCGGCAATTCCTCGCCCGTCGCTGGATCAATCTTAACCTCCCAATACGCCCTCCACGGTCGTGCACTCTTCATCGGCTCGACGTGTGTCCGCTCAAACGTCACTCCATCGTAAATATCTTCGCCATTGGTCGCGGCCAAGTCCGGCTCTTCCCCGTCGTCAAACATCAGCACTTCGACGCGCCTGTCCGCCTGACTTCGCATGCCGTCGACGGCATTTTCCGTCGTGGGATGTTTCTCGCCGAATCCCGCCGCTTTCTTGCCGCCATCGACCCAG
>JBLNFG010000065.1:0-8674 GCA_050263495.1 Myxococcales bacterium
AGCAGTCATGATTGCGTTCAACATTCCTCGAATGCTTTGGCTAGTGCTGGCTCTGTTGGGATGCTCACGCAACAACGCAGCACAGAGCAAACGCGTTGAGGCGTGGCACCGTGGGGACACAGCAGTCATTGAGCCGACCGCGGCGGATTTCTTCGAGAGCCAGGTAGTGGATGTAAAGGCTGGTCACTTGAAGGTCCAACCCACGCAAGGCGGGGAGAACATGCTCGTGAACGCCGGAGACGCATATCCATTGCCGGCGGCGTTACCGAAACTTGCTCCAGGAGCGTGGGCAATCTGTCAGCAAGAGCCCCATCAATGGGTCGCGTGCCGCGTCGTACGAAATAGCGCGGTCGCATCAGATGGGGGCATCGAAACGGTGGCGATGGACGCAATGGGGAACGAACTCCATCTGCAAGGCCCTCAAGCCATCATCGAACCCACCAGTCTTTCATCGATGAACATCCAACGGCGGTTCGAACAAACCGCTAGGCGAGAGGGTTTCGAGAAGTCCCTACGCGAGGCTGGTCCGCCGCGGCGTCAGCCCGGATGGCAACCGGCACCTAGGCGATTGGTGCTCGTGGCACGTCAGGGGCAATGGTTTGGCGCTCAAGTGGTGGAGACCAATGACGAGCAAGTATTGGTGCGCTGGGACGGAGATAGAGGCACCGTGGCTCTACCCGCGGAAGAGGTTGCGCCGCAACCACCAGCATGCGGAACTGCGGTGCGGGGAGACCGTGCGCTACGACGACCCACTGGACACGGCGCCGCGTGGACGCCCGTCGTCGTGGTTTCGGTAGACGGTACAGACGCATCCGTTGAGGATGTCGATCGCAATCGAAGCCTGGCGCAGCTGCGAGATCTCTGCCCACTCGGCAATTCGGGACCGTCGAGCCGCGCGAACTAAGCACTGCAAGGTACGGTTCGGTACCGCCGCCTTGTGCCCTTTCTCAAGCACGCGCACCGCCAGAGGACCAGTGCGACGAGCAGCCGCTTCAAATAGCGAGGTCCGTTCCGTTGACTAGACTCGACGTACCCGTGGGTTTGGAATGCGGGAAGCGGCGGACGAATACGGGACGCCGCTTGAAAGAGCACTCGTCAGATCGAGTACACAATGCGCTGGGAACTGGGCCTGTTAACCCCGAGCTCTTCCGCGCGCCGGCACAAATCAGCGAGAGTGACCGAGTCAAAGCATGCTTCGATGCGCAGGGAGAGGTCGAGCAGAACAGATTCAGTGACCCTTCGGGTGTCGGCTCCTACCTTGCGCTTGGAGCGAGGGTCTGGTTTGGAGTCCCCCAACGCAATTGGACCTTCCAGCGCTCGGATGATGTCCCCCAATCGAATCTCTTCTGCCGGCTGAGCCAAGGTATACCCACCTTGAGGTCCTCGCTTCGATGCCACGATGCCCGCTCGCTTTAGGTCCTGGAAAATCTGCTCCAAGAAGCGGGGCGGAATGCCGTCCCTGGCAGCAATGTCTTTGACTTGTGTGGCCCGCCCTGCGTTGTAGAACACAATCGCAAAGAGGGCGCCGATTCCATAACGGCCTTTGTTCGAGAGCTTCACGCTAGGTTAGGATCTTGATTTCCACATCGGAATTGTCAAGAACCCTTTTTCAGGGGCAGCCCACCCCTGAGTGCTCGCATGCATCGAGCTTAAGTCCGAAGCGCACCTCCCGTCCTGCCTCGGCTAAGCCCGGGGAAGGTCGCGGGAATCCCGCCGCTCCGACGGGAGCAGCCCCACAAAGGACCGAACGCGTCGCAGTTCGACTGCGGCGGGTCGGAGCTCCATCAGTGCAGCGGAATCTGACAGACAGACGGGGTAGCGGAGTGGGACAGCCGAGTGTCCAGGTACTCTCTAGAACTCATGCGGAGCCGCGAACCGAGCGGGGCGAACTGGTGCCACTGAGATTTAAAGTGTGGGCGACGCGAATTTTAGCGCTTGCCCCGCGTTTGACCCGAATTCCGAGCACAGGGTCTCTGGGTTGTTACTTCGTACCAGGAGCGCTGCAAGGTGAGTATCAAAGCACCGCATCGAACCGCTCCAGCCCCAGAGACGCGCCGTCGCGCGTGCGCAGTCGCGTCGGATCTTTTCATTACCGGCCTGTAGTCCGCCGCTGCGCCTTCTACTCCGCGTCTAGGTCTTCGCGTATGCTCCACGGCATGGAGATGAAAGCACTTTCGACTGCCGGTGTGAGTCTATCGCTGCTGATGATACTTCTCACGGGATGCAACGCGGAGGAGCAGAAGCGTCAGCTTGCTGATCTGCAAAAGAAGTGTGACGACCGAGTTGCACAGGCAGAGCGACAATCCAAAGAGCAGGCATCGGGCCTCGAGAAACAAATCGAAGCACTCAAGGTGGAAGTCGCCGAGAGTGCGGCAAAAGCAAGGTCGGAGGTCGACGAAGCGGTAGCAAAGGCGCAAGCCAGTGTGGATGACGCGGAGAAGGAGGCAGCAGCGGCCCTCAAACGAGCTCGCGACGCCTACCGTGCTGAAGCCAAATCGCGCTACGCCACGCTCAACAAGGAGCTGGCGGAAGTCACCGCCAAAGCGCAAAAGGTACCGGCTAAGGGCAAAGCCGCCTACGACAAGGCAATCCAGGCTGTCTTGGAGTTGCAGAAGGAAGTCACCAAGGACATCTCCGCCTACGACAAGGCGACATTGGACACATTGGGAAAGACCAAGTCTAGGGTCGATGTGGATTTGGCAAAGTACAAAGCCGCAATCAAGACCGCCAAGACCAAGGTCCCGGCGTAGTAGCGCGGGGGTCCAGTCCGTCTGGTCACCACTCAGTCCAGAGCTTTGAGCAGCGCTACGAACTGCGCACCATAGCTCTCCAGCTTCTTGCGACCGACTCCGGGAACCGACGACAGCTCGTCCATGGTCTCTGGCTTGATCTCCGCCATGGCTCGCAAGGTCGCATCGGTGAACACCACGTAAGCCGGCACCTGCCGCTGCCTTGCGATCACCAGCCGAAGCGCGCGCAACTGGGCGAACCGCTCCGCGACGGGTTCGTCCAGGACTTGTTCGGGTTCCTCGCCAACGACGCGGGCACTGGATAATTCGCGTCTTGCGTCGCGGACCGGGCTCGGCGGGGTGCTCGTTTCGGCGCCCCCAAGACAGATGTCACAGCAGCTTTGGCAAGGTGCAATAGCCTCGTCGAAGTGACCCACCAAATTCTGGTGCCTGCACTCGGCGCTGCCCGCCAAGTGATACATGGCTCGAGCCTGTTGTTTTAGCCGAGCTTGCGCCTCCTTATCCGTTGAGGTTTCGGAGATGCGATCGTACGCAAGCACGTCCGACCAAGAGTAGAAGAGGACGCACTCGCTCTCGAGTCCGTCTCGTCCCGCTCGGCCGATTTCCTGCATGTACCCTTCAATGGAACGGGGCATGTCTTGGTGGATGACGTAGCGGACATTCGACTTGTCAATGCCCATTCCGAAGGCAATCGTGGCTACGACCACGTCAATGTCGTCGTCCCGATAGGCGTTCTGGACCTTGTTGCGCTCATCCGCAGGAAGTCCAGCGTGATAGCTGGCAGCGCGAATCTTGGATTTCTTGAGCCATTCTGCCGTCGACTCCGTCGTCTTCCTGGACAGGCAGTAGATGATGCCACTCTGGCCGCGCCGTTTACGCACGTAGGCGGTAATCGCCTCTTTCGTGGTCGTACCCAGAGAAGGCCCCTTCTGATGGGCCATCAACTTCAAGTTGGAGCGAAAGAAGCTGCCGCGATAAATGAACGGCGATGTCATTCCAAGCTGTTCGGCGATATCGTCGACCACTACTTGCGTCGCGGTGGCTGTCAGCGCCAACACCGGCACCTTTCGGAATCTCTCCTTAACGTTCCGGACCTGCCGAAACGATGGGCGAAAGTCGTGGCCCCAATGGCTGATACAGTGGGCTTCGTCCACCGCCACTAGCCGAATCGGGAGCCGAGCCAGCAGGGAACCCACGGAAGCATCCAATCCCTCGGGTGCGGCGTACAACAGCTGAAACTTGCCGTCCAGGAGCTGGCGAACTCGGTCCCGCCGCTCCTCTTGCTCGAGTGACGAATTGAGGTACGTCGCTGAAATGCCGGCCTCGAGCAGTGCATCGACCTGATCCTTCATCAGCGCGATGAGCGGTGACACGACGAGCGTGATGCCGCCCAGAATTCGTGCTGGAATTTGGAAGCACAACGACTTGCCGCCTCCCGTCGGAAGGATTGCAATCGTGTCTCGTCCGCTTAGTACCGATTCAATAATCTCCTGTTGCCCTGGCCGAAACGAGGTGTAGCCAAAGTCCGCTTTGAGTACGTCCTGGATTGACTGACCGTGGGCAGGTGGTCCAGCTTCAACGGTTCGAGCCAGAAGCCGGAGCGACTCGATGCATTCTGGCGTGAATGCCGTTGAATGCTCCCGGTAGTGGGCGCGCAACGCCTTGAGCCACTCACGTCCATGACTGATGCCAGGGGTCCGCTCTGGCCCCGTACTGGCCAGTCGCGCACAAAGCTTCGACACGAACTCGGTTAGGGCCGAGGCGTCGCTCGGTAACGCGTGGTCGCCGGGCGCCAACCTGGCTTCCTCGACGTTCCGGGATGTGGATGGTTCGTGCACTAATCGCGTGCTCGCCCGCCTAGCGCTACTTCGACGACCTGTCACGAGCTCGATGCGCGGCCCACTGACGTAAATCGGGCCCTGGTTCCCTCGGCCGCACCAATGCGCGCCACAGCGCACCCCTTGCGTCATCGCGCCGCACAAACCAACAAAAAGCAGCTTACGCCCTGAATTGGCCCATTTGCCACCCGCTCACGCAAGGGTTTGATGTGCCGTCAAATCCAGCAAAAGCGGGGTCATGGCCCCGGAAGTGCCGCAAACTCGAGCCAGCTTTCGTGGCCGGTTCAACGGGAGTGGCTGAATTTACCGGTTTTGCTACGGTGCGCGCCACGCTATGGCCCGCTTCACCATCGTCACGTTTGGCTGCCAGATGAACGAGCACGACTCGGCGCGGATAGCCGAAATCCTCGCGACGGCCGGACACCACCCGGTCGAGAGCGTCGAATCTGCCGACGTGGTCGTGCTGAATACCTGCAGTGTCCGCGAGAAAGCCGCACAGAAGTTGCGGAGCGAAGTGGGACGGCTCGGTCTCGTAAAGAACGAGCGACGGGACCTCCTCATTGTGGTTGCAGGCTGCCTCGGACAGCAAGAGGGTAAGCGACTGCTCACGTCTGCGCCAGAGATCGATCTAGTGATCGGGCCCGACAACATTCCCGAGTTACCGGCGCTCCTCAGAGAGCTCGAGCTAGGGGGCCCACGGCGGATTGCGACGGGATTCGACCTAGACTCCCCAACGTTTCTTTCTGCAAACACCGCGGTTGGGCGACCACCACCAGCGACGTACGTAACCGTCATGAAGGGCTGTGACGAGCGCTGCTCGTTCTGCATCGTTCCTTACACCCGTGGTGCTGAGCGGTATCGGCCCGCGCGGCAGATCATCGAAGAAGTCGAGTCACTCGTCGCGTCCGGGGTCAGCGAAGTGACGCTGCTCGGACAAACCGTAAACAGCTATCGCGATCCCGAGCAGCAACTGCCGAAGGCCCCCGCGTCCGAGATCGATTGGGTGCACACGAGCCGAACCAACGCGAGCGCGGACGAGAGCGAGTTCGCGGCGTTGCTCTGGGAGCTGGTTGCTCGGGTGCCGCGCCTTCGGCGCTTGCGGTACACGAGTCCGCACCCGCGTCACCTCACTAGAGCACTGATCGAGGCCCACCGCGGGATCCCGATTTTGGCCAAGCACCTTCACCTTCCGGTCCAGTCGGGCAACAACCGCGTGCTGCGGCGGATGATTCGGCGCTACACGCGCGAAGAATACGAGGAACGGGTGGAATCTTTGCTGCAAGCCGTGCCCGGCCTGACACTTTCGACGGACATCATCGTGGGATTTCCCGGCGAAACACCGCAAGAGTTCGAGGACACATTGAGCCTCGTGGATCAGCTTCGCTTCGTTGGGGTATTCGCGTTCAAGTACTCCCCGCGTCCCTTTACGCCTGCCCTCAAGCTCGAGGACGACGTATCCGAAGCCGAGAAGTCAGAGCGCCTAGCGGCCCTGTTCGATCGTCATGATCCGTTCCGGCAGGCTCATCTCGAGCGATTGGTGGGAAGTGTTCAACACGTGCTGATCGAGGGCACGAAAGCCGACGGAGCGTTCACTGGACGCACGGAGCGGAACGAGATCGTCCACGTCGCTGCGAGCTCCGATATTACGGGTGAGATCCTCCCGGTAAAGATCGCACGAGCGTTCAAGAACTCGCTCGCGGCCGAACTCTTGGACGAATCCCGACGTATCCCAGCCAACGAGCTTCCGCGGCTTGCGGCTGCTCCCTCGAGTGGCAATCTCCGCCATCAACCTGCCGTAGAGAAGCGCCTACTCCCGGTGATCTAGATGCCAATTATCCGACCCTTCGGGGGCAAGTACCCCAAAATCGCAGCCAGCGCCTTTATTGCCGACAACGCAACCATCATCGGAGACGTCGAAATCGGCCCCGACGTGAGCATTTGGTTTGGAGTAGTCCTACGCGCGGACGTCGGTGCCATCCGCATCGGAGCGCGCTCGAACGTGCAAGATCTCTCCACCGTACACATGACGGGGGGAGCCTTCGATTCCGTCATCGGTGAGGACGTCGTAGTCGGCCATAACGTCGTCATCCACAGCGCACACATCGCGAACGGCGCCCTGATCGGAATGGGATCCATTCTGCTCGATGACTGCCAGGTTGGCGAAGGCGCAGTGGTTGCGGCGGGTTCTGTGGTCCCTCCACGCATGATCGTCGAGCCATTTTCGATGGTCCGCGGGTCACCGGCCAAGCTGGCGCGCATGCTGCGCGACGAGGAACGCAACATGGGGCGGCGCGGTGCCGCCGGTTACGTCGAGCTGATGCGCCAATACACGACCGAGTAGGTATCGTGGCAACGGGCACGACGCGCAGCTCACGAACCGGGCGAGCACGGTGGGACCTGAAATGAAACGCGGTGGGCGAGTCGTTGTCGTCGCCGCGACACTGCTAGGGGTCCTCGTCTTGGCCGGGGCACTTTCGGTTTCGTTTACCCAACACGTGCCCTTCGACGGCACCACGATCGAGGGGTACTTGCCCGATCCGAGCGTGCCGTTCAGCGTTTGGGTGGAGCGCGAACAGCAGCGCCGCGGCAACGCGCCGATTCAGGTAGTTGCCGGTGATTTCAGCGCGGAAATTCCCGCGACCGCCCTCGGTATAGCGGTCGATGTTGGTGCCATGCTGGAGCAAGCCCATCGTCAGACGCGCAATGGTTCGCTCTGGTCACGGTCGAGGCGTGCACTTGCAGCCCGCAGGGGCGTACTCGACTGGGCTTGGTTGACGCGGCTCGATCGTGAGGCCGCCCGAGTGACGCTCAGCAGAATCGCGAGGTCGATTGATCGGGCGCCCGTTGACGCTGAACTCGACTTGGTGCGGCGACGCCAGGTTCATGCGGTGAGTGGAAGCAAGCTCGACATCGAACGGACCTTGGATTTTATCGAATCGCACCGTTCTGCGGATCTTGCGCTGGTTCCGCTGGTGATCGCCGAGGTACCACCGCAAGTGCGGGACGGAGACGTCCTTGGCATCGACCTCGACAGCGTGCTCTCCCGCTATGAGACGAGCTTTCGCACTCGCGCCGGGACGCGCGCGATCAACATCCGAGTCGCCGCACGGGCGTTGCACGGTTTGGTACTGAGCCCCGGCGCGGTCTTCAGCTTCAATCACGTCGTGGGTCCCCGCATCGAAGCGCGCGGGTATCGCGAAGCACTGGTCATCGTGGACGATGAACTGGAACCCGGCGTCGGCGGGGGCGTATGTCAGGTCGCAACCACGCTGCACGCGGCAGCCGTCCTTGGTGGACTGGATATCGTCGAGCGCAGGAGCCACAGCCGGCCAAGTGGCTATGCTCCGCTTGGCCTCGATGCGACCGTTATCGACGGAAAGGTCGATCTGAAATTTCGGAACCCTTATCCCGCACCGCTCGCGATCTTGGCTTCATTTCCCGATCAATATCGACTCCAGATCGAACTCGTCGGCCTGCGGCCTCCGGCACAGTTCGAGCACACGACTGCCGTCACTAAGCGCCATGAGTTCTACCGCCGCGTAGCCACCAAGCCCGAGGTTCCCGCCGGAACCATTCAGCGTAAACAGAAGGGCAACTTCGGTTTCGAGGTCACCAGCACCGTGACTGCCACCCATGCGGACGGTACGAAGACTGAACAGCACTACCGCAGCCGCTACTGGCCCGTTCCCGAGGTCTACTGGATTGGAGCTGATACCGAGCTTGCGGCACTGCCGCCACTCCCGGAAGGCGCAACAGGCGTCATGCTGGATGGCAAGGTCGTGCAGGGGACGATTCCCGCAGACGTCGAGGAACGGGCAGCGAAGGCCGAGCCGACACTCGACGCTTACGAACTATGATTTGATTCCGAGCCGTTCAGGGCTAAAAAGTGGGCCAGCCGTGATTCGCCCAGCCTCGTACTCAGTCGTCGGGATAGCATTCTCTGTCGGACTTGCGTGCGCCACGGCGTGTCGCGGCTCGCGCAACAGTGCCAGTGATGCGGGGGGGGCGAGCACGGCATCCGCCGCGGCGGCACCGCTGTCGACACTGCACGTCGACCACGGCGATTTGGACACCAAAGCGCCACAG
>JBLNFG010000066.1:0-4193 GCA_050263495.1 Myxococcales bacterium
GCCAGACTTCGGCGTGTCCGCGGACAACCTCGCGGCGGCAGTGACGCCCCGCACGGCCGCCGTTATCCTCAATTCGCCGAATAACCCCACTGGCCGCCTCTACTCTGAGGACGCCATCATCGCGGTTGCTCGTATGCTGGAGCAAGCTTCACGCTCGGTTGGTAGGCGGATCATGCTCGTCGTCGACGAACCCTATCGCGACCTAGTGTACGGCGGTAAGGTCACGCCGCCCGTCGCGTGTCACTACCCCGACACGGTCGTCGTCAATTCGTTTTCCAAAAGCCTCAGCCTCGCCGGCGAACGCATTGGGTACGTCGCGGTGTCGCCTCAAGCCGAGCAGTGTGAAGACGTCGTTTCGGGGCTCGTCCTGTGCAACCGCACGCTCGGCTTCGTCAATGCACCGGCACTCATGCAGCGGGCGGTGGCGGTGTTGGCGGACGTCACCATCGACATTTCACCGTACGAGCGACGGCGTGACGTGCTCTCCGCAGGGCTGCGCCGACTTGGGCTCACCGTTTGCGAGCCAGATGGAGCCTTCTATCTCTTCTGCAAGGCGCCTATCGATGCTGACGTGAGGTTCGTTCAGTTTCTCAAAGAGCACCGAATCCTCGCCGTCCCAGGCCAAGGCTTCGGATTCTCTGGATGGTTTCGGTTGTCATACGCAATCCCCGACGAGATGGTGTTCAGCAGTGTGCCGCGCTTCGAGGCAGCGATGCAGGCCTGGAACGGGTAAACAACGACGGAACAGGAAAGCCCGAGGCGGGTTGGCAGCGCGAGTCACCGCCCCAAGTGGCTGGCTCGCACTGTTGGAGCCTGAACATCGTCATCTCCGTCTAGTGTCTGTCGGATGGCAGCTACCAGCTCGCTCACACCAAAGGGCTTTGCGAGCAGACGATACCCGCGGCTCTGCAGGTCTTTCCAGCACTCGAGGGTTGGGGCGTACCCACTCATGAAGATGGCGCGTTGAGCCGGGTTGACTTTCAACATATCGAGCACCATCTCCGGGCCCGACACTCCCGGCATCAGTCCGTCCGAGATCACGCAGTCAAAGTAGCCTGGTGCGCGGCGATAGATCTTGAGCGCCTCTTCGCCGCAGGCAACGGCTTGCACGGTGTAGCCGTAGCGCGAGAGTTCTCGCGCTAGAGCGCGTCGCACTACGTCGTCGTCTTCCACCAGCATGAGGCGCTCACCACGACCAGCGCACACGGTCTGTCCGAGGCTCTCCTCGTCTTGAGCGCTGCTCGGCTCTTCCGCCACTGGCAGGTAGACGGCAAAGCAGGAGCCCTGGCCTACGACACTCGAGACCTCGACCCAGCCGCCGTGCTCTTCCGCGACTCCGTGCACCACACTCAAGCCGAGACCCGAGCTATGTACTTTGGTAGTAAAGAAGGGATCGAATATTCGGCCCAAAACATCCTCTGCCATTCCAGGGCCTGCGTCGCGCACCAAGAGAGCAACTTGCTCCATGCTGCTCTTTATTCGGATCCGCTCTGGGGGTACCCGGCGCGTGCGGCTAACGCTCACGTGAATGGAACCTCCATTAGGCATCGCGTCTCGCGCATTGAGCATCAGGTTCATGAGCAGTTGCTCGATTGCAGAGACGTCCGCACGTACGGGCGGCAGATGCTCATCAATTTCCACGTGCGTCCGCACGTTCTCCGGGATGACGCGACGGAGTAGCCGCACCAGATCGCGAACTACGTCGCCCAGATCTAAGACTCGGCGCGCCATCGGCTGCTTTCGGCTGAACAGAAGCAGCTGCCGCACCAAGCCAACGGCACGCTCCGTGACCTGACCGATCTCCTCGAGCCTGCCGTAAGAGTCTCGGTCGGCCCGTTCCCGCAGCGAGTCAACATTGAAGCGAATTACCTGAAGCAGGTTGCTTAAGTCATGGGCAACCCCACCGGCAAGTGATCCAACTGCCTCGAGCTTTTGGCTGTGCAGGAGTGCTCGGTAGTAGCGCTCGCGCTCCTCTTCCACGCGCAACCGACGATCGAGTTCCCGTCGCAGCCCCACGTTGATGCTCGTCAGTTCGTTGATGCGCTTGTCCAGCTGCCGCTCAGCGTCCTCGAGCGCCACGTCTCCCGAAGGCTTCGGCTCCGTCACGAGCCACTGTCCAGACTCCGCAAAGATCGTTCCGGACCAGGCGGAGATCAGACCGACTTCCATCCGATCAAAGCAGACTTCGAGTAATGGTTCCCAGACCTCCTGGTGCTCCAACGCCAGCTCCAGGCAGTGTGCCGAGTATGCAACACGGCACTGCTGCAGTAGCCCGAACACGACTTCTGCTCGGACTCCACGTAAAAGTAGACTCTGTGACTGACCGCGTACGAAAGCCGCCAGTGAGTCGTTGTCGAAGTCTTCGCCGGGGCAGAACGCCGACTTAGTCTCCGATGCCACGAATGCACCAATGGCGCCGGTGATGCCTGCAACCAGCCTAGTCAGGGTTTCATGTAACTCGGGAACGTACCGTGCATAACCTCGTTCGATCGCAGTGCGAGCGACTCTTTCGACCAATGATTCCTGTTGTTCATTTAGAAACGTTACAAGCTTCGCGTGAATTGCATGGGCATCAATTCGCTCACGCTCGACCATGATCGACCTCCCCGTCGCTCGCAATCGCCGAGAGTTCTCCTTGCAGCATGCTTTGCCGGAACGATTCGCACAACGGCAACTCGCGGGCCTGTGTTTGGTTGTGACGGCCGGTGTGGCGAACATCGTGCAATGGTTGGAAATGGCTGTGTTGACCAATGTGACTGACCTTGGGACGAGGCCTATTCCGAACCCTTGACCAGATCTCAGGCGCACTCTGCCGCGCGCTTCGCCCCGCACTCGCGTCCCCGTAGCAGATGCCGAAGGGTGCCGGCGCCCACGCAGCGCTGCCGCAGGCCAGCCGCAACAGGTCTGGACCGCAACGATTGAGGCGCAAGCCGCGGCCCTGCGTGCGCAGCTCGTTCATGAGCGCTTCGTGGCACACGCCCATCGATGGCGAGGTCCTGAAGAATACTCTAGGCTGCAACAACCTTGGAGCGGCTTTGATTGATACGGAATGAGAAGAGAACCGCCGCTCTAGCATTGAACTGGCAGCGATCCCTATGTCCCCTACAGAAGACACACTCTGGAGCAAGATCCGCGAAGAGGCGGCTCGCGACGCAGCGAAGGAGCCGCTACTCGCAAGCTTCCTATATTCGGTGGTGCTCAGCCATACACGCTTCGAAAACGCGCTCAGCTTCATCTTGGCGAGCAAGCTTGGCAGCACGACGCTGAGCGCCGCCAGCCTACGTGATCTGATTGAGCGGGCCTTTGCCGCCGATCCCAAGATTTGTGAGGCTGCCCGCGCCGACATCGAAGCCGTGATATCCCGTGACCCGGCGTGCCGGGGCTATTCGATTCCTCTGCTTTACTTCAAGGGTTTTCACTCGATCCAAGCTTACCGCGTCGCGCATCATTATTGGGTCGTGGACAATAAGACGATGGCGCTCTACCTGCAGAGTCGCATCTCCGAGACGTTTGCCGTAGACATTCATCCCGGTGCAAAGCTAGGGAAAGGCCTGTTGTTCGATCATGCCACCAGCATCGTCATTGGCGAAACGAGTGTGATCGAAGACGACTTCTCGATGTTACACGAAGTCACCTTGGGCGGGACCGGCAAGGTCGGCGGCGATCGACACCCAAAGATCCGCCGCGGGGTGATGATAGGCGCGGGTGCTAAAGTGCTGGGCAATGTCACTATCGGAGAGGGCGCCAAGATCGGAGCAGGAAGCGTCGTTCTGCACGACGTGCCACCCCATTGCACCGTCGCAGGGGTGCCGGCACGGCCTGTCGGAATCCCCTCGGCCGCGCTACCGGCACTGGAAATGGATCAGGAGCTGGGAGACGACGAAGTGCAGTACCCGCAAGGTTCGTAGAGTCTCCTCGCAAAGACCGGTCGGAGACTCGACTCAGCTCGTGCCCCAACGCGCTCAGTGAGAGTGCGAGCCGCTGTGCTGGCACATGCTCTCTGCGTGCACGGTGACATTTTCCCCAACGACGGAGATCTTCTGGCGTTGGACCAAGAAACCAAGCAGGTCGTCAAAACTCATCCCGCGGGCCGAGCAAGTATAGTATTGCGCGTCCGTCCCAAACGCCGTCGCCGCGGAACTGCGGAGTTGCGATAACGGCATCACGCCGCCAGCGTTGATGATGCGTTCGAG
>JBLNFG010000067.1:0-2998 GCA_050263495.1 Myxococcales bacterium
CGAGCAGTCATGCTATCAACCCAGGTATCGCAGCAGGTTTATGCATGGCTCAAGCAGTCCGCTGCCGCCGTCGCCACCAGCCGACAAGGCCAACGCAAGCCGAACTTCCCATTCCTTTGAAAGAGAGTTGCTTACGGCGCACTAACTACTCGTCGGGGCGCTGTAGGTGCTTCATGTAGTCAAAACGCGGAACCAAGTCAGCCTCCTGCTGCCTAGGATCCGACGGCGCCCTCGTTCGTACCTGTTATGAGACCTATCATCGGGCCGCTCTCATACGTGCTGCGGTGTCGTCAGAAATGCCTGCCGTGACGTGTCGGCACCGAGGGGCGCAGCATTTAATCGTTCGTTCTCACTTGTGCCCGACCCAGAATGGAAACACTATATTGAGCCTCGGATGCAGCGCGAGATGTTGTGCCAGGCGTGTTACAAACAGATAAAGGCGTGGATCGATGGTGAAGGCTTGGGGCTGACGCGCCGGAGCAAACAAACAAAGGAGGCCCGCTGTGTGTCGGCCTCCGCCCCCGGCCCTGGTGCTGCAACAATCAAAGGAAGCGGTCGTGGATGAGGCAGTGTTGCTTTTGCAAGCGCGGAAGCAACTGCTCCATTCAAGCCCCCGAAGTGTCACCCGCATTTCTCGCTCGCGTCTCGCTCAGCGATGCCGGCGGTCTCTGGCTCTTGGGTGACACTGCCACCCGCTGGTTTTCGCGCCGCTCGGATTGGTTCGGTAACCACCAGCCGACCCGTCGCAGTTGATCGCGATCAGGAACGTGCAGCTTGCAAGCGACAGTGGACCACCGCAATCCAGGCAGGCGGGTGGGCTTGGTTTTTCCACAGCGCTAAGCGGTGCGCGTCTCACCAGCCCTCGAACCAATAGGCAATGTCGTAGGACAGCGCGCCGAGGACCCAAGCCGCAAGCCCAACCCATAGAATGGCTCATCGTTTTTCCTCGAACTTGTACGCTGGTAACGTCGTGAGCCGTTTGTCCTCGACGGGGCCACCCACCGTGAAGTGGTAGAAGCTCTGCCAGTCGTGCGAAGAGATGCCGAACACCTCGTGAACGGGATCATCGAAGTAGCAGCCGATCCCGGTAGAACGAATGCTCGCCGCTTCAGCTTCGAGGTACAGCACCTGGCCTACGAGACCGGCCTCCCAGAAGAGATTTCGATAGAACGCAGCGCCGTAGGTAACCAGGCTGTCCATGTAGTCGGCGATCATCCCTAGGCTGAAGGCCCCATCTCCCGCGATGTCCTGACCGCAGGAGACGCTCGCAGCCAGAGCGCGGCAGTCCCCTTCTTTGAGCAGGTACAGCGGGAGCCCACGCGGGCACGACGGAGGGCGCCGCCACAGGAACTCGCGCCGCATCGCTTGCCGGAGTGGCTCGACCTTCTCCGGATCGCGAGCAAGCGTGTAGAGACCAGGAGAAAGGTCGTTCACGCGGTGCACGAAGAGGCCCAGGTGGATGCGTGGGCGCCAGGGAATAGCGTCCCACGGCACGGATCGCCCGTCTCGGGTGGGCACGAGACGAGCGAGCATCCGGAAGAACATCGCCGCGGAAATTGCGGTGGATGCGTCCATGCTCACGGCGCTTCTGCGGCCCAGAATGACTTTCTTCGCGGTGAACGCACCGGATCGAACTGGCGGCTCGAAGAGTTCCCCCTCCGCAGGGGACCCGGAGAAATCTTCGTCGATCGCAGTCGTCGGATTCGTAGTGGCACCAGCAACCTCGTCGATCACCGGCCAGTCAACGCTGTGCTCGGGACTCAGCACGTTGGCCGTGCCATACCATCGTGAAGCGGCCCCCTGGGATGCGACCTCTTTGGATAAGCAGAGGCCCCGGTCACTGGCCCAGTTCCCCCGGACGACAACTGCCAAGAGTTCGGGATGTTCTCGCTCCGCGCCGGCGTAGTCGGCGTCGCGGTTGAGTCCGAGAAGCTGTGACATGGCGTCTACACGGTCGAGGAGGAAGAGTTTCCAGCCCAGGGCGGCAGCCGCGAAGCGCAGAGTCCCAAGGGCATGACCCAGGTCATGTTGGCAGTACCGGAACGCGCGCTCGCCATACTTCCAGGCCTCTCGCCAATGAATGGACGAGAGCCCCACGAGGAATGAATCCTCCGGAAACGCGGTCATCAGGGCAGTCCAGACCGACGGGTCAACATCGGCTCGACGCTCGAGACCGTGTTCCTTCGGTGCGTAGTGGTAGACGCCGGGACGGTCGTGGATGGCGCCAACGGCAGGCAGGAGCGCATATCCCTCCGTCGGGTGCAGGTTTCCGCTCGAGGGGTTGGCGCGAAGAGACCACGTCGTTTCGTGGAACCGTTTCCACGCGGTCAGCGAGAGGGCGTAGCGGAAGAACAGCGAGATGGAGTCAATCGAAAGCGGGGCTGGCTCCATGCTGTCGGCGACGTAGAGCTGCCAGTATGGAAGTGCTTGCCCCATCTCGGGGAAAGGGAGGCGAACCAGCGACGCTCCGTCGTAGCGACGGAACGGATCTGGTTGCGTAGCCCAATCCATGTAGCCAACCGACGCGGCGAAGCGGTGGAAGTGGTGCTTCGTCCGTTCGTGATAGGCGACCACGAGTTCCTCTGCAGACAGGCTGCTCGCTTGCGAGCGGTCCGGCGAAACCTCCGGTTCACCGTAGAAGGGCAGGCGACCTAGCACCATCGACCTCTCGTCGCGTGCTGCAGCGCTCGCGGAGCGCCTCCGCGCTTGTCAAGGGCGCCTCGCAGGTGCGGTTCCTGCAAATGTAGGCTGTGGCTGGTCAAAATTCAAAATTCCATCCTAGAGCAGATTGCTGCGAACCCGTGATGGTACTGCCACCCCGCGTTCCAACACGGTGCGAAGAACTCTCGGCGTTTACGGACGAGTTCGCGAAAGTGCGGTTAAGGGATGGTCATGGCGAAAATCCATGCCGCTGTCCGGATGATTTCGATTGGTGAAGACCCCTTCAGTCCGCATTTATCCAAGGTCGATTTTGTTGTCGCTGCTTGGTCGTGACCCA
>JBLNFG010000068.1:0-7324 GCA_050263495.1 Myxococcales bacterium
CCGGCTTCCGCCTCGTCACTGACGCGTGAAGACATCGAGCGGATCGCACAGCAACGGTACTTGGCCGTCTTCTACATCAACCAGTATCAGGGGCCCGCACTCATCCTGCGCGTGGGCAAGATTCGACGCGAATGGTTCGAGGGAAACATCAGTGCCCGACTCGTGCTCTTCGACACCGTCCAGCAGCAGGCGATCTGCAGCACCAACGTGCGAGCGAAGAACGACGTCAAGGATGCGCCAATCCGTTCGAGGTTGCAGGCCGAGACGCGCGGGCGGCTCGAGCGCGCCCTGGGCGATGCGTTGCGGCAAGAGGCCGCGCGCGCCACGGCACGCGTCGCACCGCAACTCCAGTGGCCCGAGACGTCGTGAGGCGCGAGCCCGCCACGGTAAGCCCCAAAGTCGATCGGTAGTGGCCCGGGACTTCGTGAGCCGCGAACCCGCCACGGTAAGCCACCGATCGATCCATTCGGGATCACACGTGAGTGAACCGGCTCTGATGGTCTCGGAGACGAGTCCAATTCGGGACCGTTCGAGACCCTTCGACACTGTTCCGCGTAACGTCGCGCTCGCTATTGTCTCATTGGGGGATGAACGTGATGTCGTCGACGAAAATCTCGAATTTAACCCCTGCTGCCGTGTAGAACTCGATGGAGCGGATGTTGGAGGTATCAAGGCTCGTGGCCGCCGGAACCCCCCAACCTTGCTGCCACAGATCCTTCCAAAGGAATGCGTAACGTTCCCACTGGGTGCTCATGACGATGGTCGTACCAAAGGCATCCCAACACTCCGTGCAATAACCACCGTCGGCTTCGGTTTGGATGTCACTCACATTCATGCGGATCACGTTGGCGTGACCCGGCGTAACTCTGGCCCAGAACGTGATGCCCTGGTAACGCTTGGCATTGTAGAATCGCGCGGAAGTGCGCAAGTAGAGGCCGAATCCTGCGCCCCAGGTGGTGAAACCACTGCCCTGCGTCCAGGCGGCATATTGGCTCCCTCCACGATCCATGATCCTGTAGGCGCTGCGGATTCGTGAGCCCCAGACGGGCTCTTGAAGCCCAGTCGTCGTGCCATCGTTGAGCGTGAACCAGTATCCGTCACGTCCTCCCACTTGGATCAAATCGCCGTCACCATCTTCGAGATCATCGATCACGGCTTGAAGCGCTGGAGGTGCGGTCGTGGAGGGTGCCGTTCCACCGGTGTTCACTACGCCGCCGGTCGCGGGAGCGGTGCCGCCACTACCGCCGACCAGGACTCCGCCGGTTGCCATGCCGCCATTACTGACGGAGCCGCCAAACGCGAAGCTTCCGCCATTGACGGCGCCGCCATTGACGGCGCCGCCATTGACGGCTCCGCCTCGACTCCAAGTGCCGCCAAAGGCGACACTGCCACCATTCGCGGCTCCACCATTCGCGGCCCCGCCGACGCTACAGCTGTCACAGCCGCGCGCGAACATCTGACTGACGCAGACGGCGTCCCAAGCCACTAAACAGCAGAGGGCATCGCGACCGCACACGCAGGTCTCTGCGGCTGCCGATTGGCATCCGGGCGTATCGTGCGCGACGCAACAATCGCCCGGGATGATCTTCGTGGTACTCGTGGTGCCACCGGCGAGGATTGCGCCTCCCACCGCTGGACTCCCCGAAAAAGGCAAAATTCCGCCGAAACCACCGCCGCGCCATTGCACACCGCCTTGGGCAGGTGCACCTCCGAACCACGAAGCGCCGCCTTTGGGATAGGCGCCTCCCATCACGAAGTTACCACCATAGGCGGGAGCGCCGCCTTGAGCAATCTGGCCACCTCTCGCGGTAGAACCGCCTCGAGCAGAGGTGCCTCCGTTCGAGGAAGCGGAGCCTCCCGAGTGAGGAGTCGAAGTGCCAGCGAAGGAGCCCAGCTCTGAGTAATAGTCCGTCATGTCGGAGCGTCCGCCGCACCCCAACAAGAGCCCCAACCCTGTGCTGACCAAACTCAAGGACTGACGATAGTTGCTCATGGAGGCGCTCTGAGTTCCGGTTCCAAGACGATCACTCTCTGACTCTGCAACGGCACGATTCAGACAAAACCGAAGTCGTTGCCGCGACGGAATGGCGGGCGATGGCAGCACCCTGGGTGTTTCCCTGCATATTTGGTCAGGGCGTCGAGGTGAGCAAATGGCGCGGACGTCGCAGCCACGGAATGACTTGCGGACGTCGCAGCCACGGAATGACTGGCGGACGTCGCAGCTTCGGTAAGGCTACCGCGACTACCGAGATCTACACGCCTTCCCTCCACGTCGCTCTTCCGATCTCCTGCAGATTTGGTCAGGGCGTCGAGGTGAGCAAAGTGCGCGGGCGTTGATGATTGTCTGTAGAACCTCCAGACGCGACGCGGTCCTCCGACGTGAATCGGAGGACCGCGCGTTTCTGACAACGCACCCGCGTCAGGCGGAGGGCGACTGAGCCGCAGCCGCTGCCAACGGTTGAGCCGTTGTTGCCGGTTGCGCGACGGGATCCGAATCTGCCTCGTCTCCCGCTTGTCGACGCTGGGCCAGGCCGAGTGCGATCCGATAATCACGCCGATTGATGGCGACGCGCGCCACTTCACGCCACTCATTGAGCCAGCTGACGTAGGACGCAACGACCTGCTGTCGACGCGGATCCATCTGCAATGCCTCCACCATTTCGTCGGGACGCGCGCCGAGACGCGCCGTTTCGATCAGCTTGCGGAGCTCGGCCTCGCGCTGCTCGTCCATGATCTTGCGTGTCCCGAGCAGGGCAAGCGCTGCGGCTTGTTGATCGGGAGCGATATTCGGAGCCTTTCCCTGCCGGAGCGCGGCAATTCGTTCAAGGAAGCGCTCCGCACCAACCACGGCGGCAACACCCACCGCCGCGTCGAGATTCTCGAATAGGAAGCGTGCGACTTCGGGATAGCGAGCATCGAGCACCGCATGAGCCGCGCTGTAGGTCGGTGCGTCCCACGCGTCGATGTCGTTGATGGCCTGCGCTGCAGCAGTCAATTTCGTTGCAGGACGAGCCTCTGCCTTGGCACCAAAGCCGTGCAGCTCGCTGTAGTATTGCCATCCACGAGCAAGCTCCTCATCCGTGAGTCCCCGTGAAAGCAACGCGCCTCGCACCACCGGATTGCGCGACACGGTCTTGAAGAACTTGGTCCCACGCTCGAGCCAACGGTCGATCTGGCCTTCCGTCAATTCCATCTCCGTATCCTCCTTGTGCGGAGGTAACCCATTACCCCCGCGACGGGCGGAGTATTCACGCGTAACGACTCTGTGTAAACAGGAGCGCAATCCCAACAGTGTTCTCTCAATAGCAATGGTCTCATTCGGCGCGGTCTCGCCAATCTTCGTGTGTCCCTCGAGCTCTCATTAACGGTCGAGACTCGCGATCAAAGTACGAGAACGCCGCGTTGCGTTGATGAAATTGGGTGAAATAGGTCGCTGCGAATTCAATCTACGAATCATGTGCTTCGAGCCACGATGAAGTTGAGTTCGGATTTCTGCAACGTTCCAGTCTGTCCGTTATTGAGGCTGTCACTGGGATTCGGGAGCCGTCACAGTTGTTGGAATTGTTTCGGTTGTGCGGATCATGACTTCGTTAATTGTTGGAGTTGTCTCAGTTGCGCGGGTCACAACAGCGGCAGGCCCGTCGCGGCCTCGCCTCCACCCGGCCGAACCTCGAACGGCAACGGCCGGAGCTAGAGCGGCAACGGCCGGAGCTGCGGCGTCGGCCGGAGCTAGAGCGGCGTCGGCCGGAGCTAGAGCGGCGTCGGCCGGAGTTGGAACGGCGTCGGCCCAAGCTCCAGCAACGGATTTGGACCTTCAACAGCGACTTCGAGGGCTTGATCAACGGATGATGGGGCTCGAAATCGGCCATTTTGTAACGAGGGCACGCAGGCCAGAATCCCACCACGACGAATTCATCAATAGTTTCGTCGCTGCGGAAGCTCGGGAGCCGCTGATCAAGCCTCGAAGGCGTTGATCGGAGCTCAAAAGTCGTTGAGGAAGGCCAAGACGGCGCTGCGAAGGGGTTGGCTGCAACAGATCGCGAGACGTGGACGCTACTGAGCGCTCGCGAGCAGCCGCTTCGCGCCCTCGAAATCCAAGAGGTACGCGCCCACCATCTCCACCTGCCACGCGTCGGGAAGGACGTGCTGGAACTTGCTCAGTCGATATTCCGGAACCATCCCCAGCAGCTTCTGTCGTGTCTCGACGGCATCCCAAAACTCGGGCGAGCGCATCGTGTCGAGAATGCGCGTCACCTCATCGAAACCAACGCCGTCGCCTTGGATCTTCACGCTGAAATTGTCGCTCATCACCTTCCAATCGCCTCGCCACTCGAGCGCGTACTTGAGCGTCTGGTTGATGCGTCCACCCGCGAACGTCCAGAGGGTTACCGTCGTGCCGTCGAATTGGAGTGCGTTGTCAGCATGACGGAACAATTGCCCCAGATCACCTCGCCATTCAGCGAGCGCCGCCTTCGCTGCTACATCCAAGAAAGGATAATCCTCGTCGCCACTGAGCACGGCCATCATCTCTTGGCAGAGCTCGAACCCCAGGAATTGCGGCAGAAATCCGCCCCAACTGGGCTTCTTGCCACGCGGGGCCGGACGCACCCTCACGAGGCGATCGTCGTGATTGATGGAGACTACTAGCCAAGCGCGCCCACCGAGCAGGAACGTACTCATCTCGTCCACCAGGCGATCCACGAAGGCTTGCTCGAGGCTGCCCACGTCGCGCTTGGCTTCGGTCTGGACCTTGTACAGCACCGGACTCGAGAACACCGCGTAGAGTTCGAGGAAGTTCTTCTTGCCAAAAGTCCGCTCAGCGGTTGGACCCATGCTCAAGAGCCCACCAGCCTCGAATAGGTAGCCCTCTCGCTTCATGTGCTCGATCAGCGTCA
Organism: Myxococcales bacterium; assembly: GCA_050263495.1. Taxonomy (GTDB): domain Bacteria; phylum Myxococcota_A; class Polyangia; order Polyangiales; family Polyangiaceae; genus FEN-1139. The sequence continues at coordinate 4,896 of JBLNFG010000068.1, forward strand.
AGTACTCTGTCTCGCTGATCCCGCGAAAATCCGGCACGCGCGACAGCCATTGCCAGCAACGCTCCGCGCTGATCCCGCCATGTTGTTGCGTCATGGCCAGGACTTGGTGCACCAACACCGGCCACGCACGCGATTCATCCTTCACACTTTCGACCCAACCGCGAGCTGCCAAGAGCACCAGCGCCGTGCTCTGCACGACCGTAGCGGCGTTTTCACACAGGAATGTCATGTTGGCTACGGCTCCCTCGCGACGGCCCGTTCGCCCCATGCGTTGCAGAAAGGAGGATACCGTGCTGGGCGCATTGGCTTGGAAGGTCAAATCGAGCCCACCCACGTCGATCCCCAGCTCGAGTGTCGAGGTCGCGACGATGCACGCATTCGTGCCCTCGAAAAAGCGGCGTTCAGCCGCGTAGCGTTCCTCCTTCGAGACCGAGCCGTGATGCACGAACACCTCGATCGCGTCGCCCCGCATCTGGTCAGCCACGGCTTCCGTCAGCGCGCGCGATTGGCAGAAGAATAGGCTCTTCTTGCCGTGACCTTCGCGAGCCGCCTCGCGCGCGAAGTCGCTCTCGTCTTCTCGTAGGTAGATCTTGATGAGTCGGCTTGCTTTGGGTTTGGGCGGATCGACTACGACACTTTCGCGCTTCGAGGTTCCACTCATCCAACACGCGAGCTGCGTCGGGTTACCCACGGTGGCACTCAGACCAATCCGTTGCACGTCGTGCTGAGAGAGCAACGTGAGGCGCTCGAGCACGCTCATCAGATGCGCGCCGCGATCCGTTCCGGCAAAGGCGTGAATCTCGTCGATCACGACGTAGCGCAGATCCTTGAATAGTCGTTGCACCGGGATGCGCGCCGACATCAGCATCACCTCGAGTGATTCCGGGGTGGTCATGAGCAGTTCCGTGGGCTCGCGCAGGAACGCGTCCCGTTGGCTCTGCGGCGCGTCTCCGTGCCATACGAAGCGGCGCAACCCGACCATTTGCGTATAGTCTCCGAGACGGATCTCTTGATTGTTCAAGAGGGCCTTGATGGGTGCGACGTACAGCGCGCCCACGGCACTTGGGGGCTCTGTCATCAGACCGGCAATCACCGGAAACAGGGATGCCTCGGTTTTGCCCCCCGCAGTGGGCGCCAGGATGACGGCATTCTTGCCGTCGAGGATCGCCTCGCCTGCCAGCTCTTGAACCAAACGCAGCGACGTGAACCCCAGGTGATTGGCAATCGCAGCCTGTAGGCGCTCCGGGAAACGGGAGAAGACGCTCACATCGGCCTCACATCGGAACCGCTGCGCCGCTAAACCCGTCATCGGGTGACGACTCTTCGAGCTTGCGCCCTGCGATCACGGCCTCCTCTTCCACCGTAAGGCCTTCCCGCTTGAACCCAAGCAGGGCGCGGGCCTCCTGGCTTCCTTCTATGTCGCAGTTTTCACCCAGAACCAGAATATACTGGTTAATATCAAATATACCGTTGGTTAACAATAAGTTTTGTGAAAGGCCGATGTCGTTCATAAGCCTGGCGCCTGCGGCATTGTTAAGCTCAAGCCTTCCAAAGCTTCCTGTACCTGACAACTGTTGAAGAGTTGTTCCGTTTAACAATATCCCGCCCGAATTATTATTGCTCTGATGCACTGCGTTGTTCGAAACATTCCCTTTTGCATTCGCATTAAAAGTACTTGTTGAGAAAGTACCCGAAACTAACGACAGATTATGATTTATCGTAATGTGATTATTAATGCTAAGTGCGTTTGAAGGACCGCTTACCATATCATAGAATTGCGTTGCGGTGGTTCCACTTATGGTTTGTGTTGAGCCATTAAAAGTCGTAGTGTTAGTTCCGGGAGTATAAGTACCGTTATTGGTAAAATCACCCCTGATAAAAACATTATTATTATTGCTGCTGAAAGAACTGTTGTTGTTGTTTATTATCAGGTTCCCGTTAAGGCGAAGCGGATTCACCATCAGATTCACAGTATTTAGAGCGCCGATGCCATCCACAGTGATGTTGTTAAGCGGAGAGATTGCATCAAGGGTGAAATTCTGGACACCTGTATTCTGTGTTCCGAAATAAATAGTTCCACCTGTAACGGAGCTGGTTGCCGGACGCAGATAAAGGTCGCCGAAAGTTGTACCTCCACCTCTTATAATATTGAGAGATCCTCCCGACATATTGAATTCGCTGCCTGCGTTTTCAATTTCTAGTTTCGCCCTTACAGAATTATGATTATTACCGTTTATTGTAACTATTCCGCCGGATTGATTATAACTGAGTACCTCACCGGTACCGGTAAGGCTTCTTCTGATCTGACCATTCACCGTTAATATTCCGCCCTGGATATCAATTGCTGAATTGCCGGAAGCTGAGTATTCAATGTCATTATTGAAAGCCGGAGCTGCTGAGGGACCTACATATATCGTACCCTGAATTAA
>JBLNFG010000069.1:0-7668 GCA_050263495.1 Myxococcales bacterium
CAAGGGTGGCCGCCGTGTCTGCCAATGGATTGCATTGAGAGCTGGCGTCGACACCCCTGGACGTGCCTGTGACGTGCGGCCTTGCGGAGAGACGCAATTAGGAGGGGTGCTACGAACACACGACCGCGCTCGGGTGGAGAGCTTGCGCGCCGCCACTACCAAAGCGGATACCCGAGAGTTTCACGGTTGTTACTTGAATATCCAACCTTGTAGAGATCCTAGCTAGACCCGACGGCCTGGCGCTCCAGGCCGTCATTGCAGACGGTATCGACAATTCGCTCGCCCATTGCTGAGTTAATTGGGTGTAAGCTCGCCCATCGCAGAGTGCTCGAACCCCAATTCCCTTCTTCTCTTCAGCTTCGACTAGTACACGGGCCCGAGTATCTTCAGCACCAGGAGTACCCACGATGGTAGAGGTTGCTGCCAACTTGACGAACTTTGCGCCCATCATGTCCCCCCAAAACACCGATCCAGAGCCTCTTCCGGAAGCCCCTCAGCACTGGCAACAGATGCTGCTGTTGGTCGCTTCACTCGAACAAGCGTGGGAACATCGCAATGACTTTCATGTGGCGGGTAAGCTGCGGGTACATCCATATGAGGACCACGTATGGAGCGGGGACATTCGGGACCCTGATGTAGTGGTAGCGGTGGGTACCGAGCGCCGCGAGCGTCGGTCTTGGATTGTCTCCCAGGAAGGCAAACCCCCAGACGTCATCATCGAGCTCGTGGCTCCCAACACGGAAACCGCCGACCGCGTCTTCAAGAGACAGGTGTACGCAACCGTACTCAAGGTACCGGAGTACGTCATCTATGATCCTGCCACGGGGCGCCTTGATGCCTTCGAGCTCTGCCCGAAGACTCACTGCTATCTCTCCCGAGAACTGAACGCAGACGGTCACGTGTATTTGTCTTCACTCGACCTCTGGTTGGGTGTCGACTCAATCTCGCTTTGGGGAGCATCCGGGCGCTGGTTACGCTGGTACGATTCCAAGCATGAACCGCTCCTACTCAGTACTGAGCGGCTCGCCGCATTAGAGCTCAAGCTTCGAACCGAACGCGACCGCTCGGAGCAAATCCAAGCCCAAGTAGAAGTGGAACGGCGTCGCGCCGACGACGAAAGAAAGCGGGCAGACGCGGAGCGCCAACACGCGGAACAGGTACACGCTCAAAGCAAAGCAGATCGCGAGCGCTCCAGAGCTGAACTCGAGCAGGCGGAGCATCGCCTCGCGAAGAGCGAACAAGACGAAGCCAGGGTTGCTGAAGCATGGCAGCGCGTAGAACACGAGCGGCAGCGGGCGGACTGGGAGCAGCAGAGGGCAGCCGGTGAACACCAGCGAGCTGAGCAAGAACACGGGCAGGCGCTGGAGCGACACCGTGAGTGGCTAGAACGAGCCACCCAAATCGAGAACCTTCAGGGGCGGCTCGAACGAGAGCAAGCTCACAGTAACGACGAGCGCGCGCTCGCAGAACAAGAACGGCAGCGGGCCGAGCAAGAGCGATTGCGAGCCGAACAAGAGCGCGCTCACGCCGATGCTGAGGTCAAGCGTGCCGAAACAGAGCGCCAGCGAGCGGAACTGGAACATCGTCGAGCAGAAGAGGAGCATCGCCTCGCGGAATTGGAGCGTGAGCGAGCGCTCCAGGCATGGCAGCATGCCGACCATGAGTCTCAGCGCGCCAATGCCGAATGTGAACGCGCCAATCGTGCCTCTGAGCAAGTGCAAGTGGAGTGCGGTCGCGCCGCAGCCGCGCTTGCGCGCGTCACTGAGCTCAACAATGAACTATCGGCGATGCAGCAGCGGCTCGAGCAGGAACGTCAACGAGCCGAGACGGAACGTCAACGAGCTGAGGCGGAACAACGCCGCGCAGAGGGCGAGCGTCAGCGTGCGGAGGGTGAATGCCAGCGTGCCGACAAGGAGCGTGCACGTGCCGAATCCGAGCGCGAGCAAGCGACGCGAGAGCAACAGCTGTGCCTACGAGCGCGTCGTGAGATCGAAGAGGTTCACCGTCTGGTGGAGCAGGAGCGAGAGCGCGCCGACCAGGCCCATCTACGCGCCGAAAAAGAACACGAGAGAGCCGACGCCGAGGCTCGGGCTGCCGAGGCCGAGCGGCAACGAGCTCTGGAAGCATTTCGAGAGCTGGAGGAGATGCGCAAGCGCCGAGAGAAAGGCTGGAGCTAAACCGCTCAGACTGAGTTTGCAGCGCTGGCAGACGAGGCGAGCCGCGACTCTTGGGTGTCGTTGTTGAACGCTGAGACCGCGGTTGCTCAAAGGCGGATCCGCTCTGAAACGCAGCCAATCGGTGGCAATGCGTCGCGTTGTCAGGCTCACCAGTTGCATCACCAGCACTCGGCGAGTTCAGCGTTGACCTCAATGCTTCGGCTGGACTTTCGAGGAGCGAACCGAGTAGGCTCATCGTAATGGCTTGTCTTTGTTCGAGCTGTCGCGAGCCCTTGCCTGAAAATGCCCGTTTTTGCACGAATTGCGGTGCCAGGGCGACGTTGGAGCAAGTTGGATCAGCGACTGCCGCCGAACGCGATGGATTCCCGATCTGCGGCCATTGCGGATTGGCCGCGCCGGTGACCGATCGATTCTGCTCGGTTTGCGACGGTCCGCTCGAGCCCGAACGTGTGTTCGCGCCAGCCATGCCGAGCGAGCTGCTTTGGGCGGCAGTGTCCGTACGGTTCGAATGCCGTGCGTGTCGCCAACTCTCACCCCTCAATTCACTGGATCTTGACGGACAGGTCAAGTGCGCCCATTGCGGCGTCGAGCAGCGATTCGACCCGTCTCGTTGGCAGGGTGTCTTGTCTTATGCGGCGGAAGCTGCCGCAATGGGTCGCGCCTCGCGATTTGCCGCGGGTTTTGGCAAGCCCGGTCGGGATGCCGCCTATACGACACGGACCATAGATTCGGTCGAGGTTCGCGCGGGTGCCGGGCATCCGCTCTGCGAGCAGTGCTCGGCACCGTTGAGCATCGCCAGCACCTCGCCCGTGCTCACCATGCGTTGCCCCAATTGCAGTGCACAACGCGCCTATGCCATGCCTAGCGACGCGCTCACTCGATTTCCATCGTTGCGCGGAGCCATTTGCGCCGAACACGAGGTAGGTCGTCGTGACGTCACGACGGAAGTGGATCGAGGTGGTACCGTCGTGGTGCGTTGTGGCAATTGCTCGGCGCCCCTGCAGATTTCAGAGGGACGCTCGGTAGTCCATTGTGCCTACTGTGGAGCCGCATGCCGACTAACACCCGAAGCACTGTGGCGCATGGGAGCGAAGTCGCTGCGTGCGGATTGGTGGTGGCTATTGTTCGCTGCCAAAGCATCGCCGTCTGCGGGGGAGGTGCTTTGGGAGCAGGAGGTGAGCGCGCGTATCATCTCAGGTTCAAGGGTGCAGACCGAGCGCAGGGAGCAACAGACAGCCCAGAGCGGTCCAGGCTGCGGGCTCTTCTTGGTGATATTCGTCGTAGTCCCGGCGATTGGTGCGGGCATCTACTATGCGGGTCGGGGGGCGCTTGGTTCCGGCGCTGCCGAGTTAGTTGAGCGGGCCTCGTGGAACGGTGTGCGTCGACCCCTGGTCTATGACGTCAATGCTGATGGAGTGCTCGACGTAGTCGGTAGCGTACGGACGACCACGCTCGGAGATACTATCCGCCTAGCCGCGTTTGACGGCAAAACGGGTAAGAACCTCTGGCGCTCCGGGGTCGTAGGAACCTACAGCGAAGCCGGCATGTGCGAGCTGGAATTAGTGGAGGGCACGCTGCTGCTCCCACAAGATGGCGGCGTACTTCGAGCCTTCAGCATTGGCGACGGCACGCCCGGTTTCAACATTCGTCTAAACGAGAATATCGAGCGACTCTGCGACGCGCAGCAGCCGACGCAAGTGGTGGTTCTGACGAAGGACAAACAGCAACATACGCTCAACCTAAAGACCGGAGTCATAGAGAGCGTTGCGGCAGCGAGTGAATGTCGAGTTCCCCGATCACCCGGATCCCCGCCAACGGCCTACGACGTGTTCTCGAAACAGTTGCCACCGCTCCGCGACAAAGTGCCGGGCCTCTACTCGGATAAGGTACTCGAATTCGAAGGTGCCGACGCGCTGCTCGCCCTGGGCCATAAAGAACCGGGCACCCGTGTGCCGAAGCTCGCCGCGCTCCGCAAACCTACCGGAGCCCAAGCTGCCCCAATCGGGCTACCCGATGTACTCTGGGTTTCCGATGTGCCAGGCGTGGATGCGCTGTCGGTGCGCGAAGGGGCATTGGACGTCAACAACATCAGTGTGAGCGGCGACACTGTTGTCGCCGTCTATCAAATGAAGGATGCCGCACACCAATTCCGCTTGACGGCACTCTCGCTGGCAACTGGCAAACGGCTCTGGGACTCACCGATTGAAGACGAGAGTCCCTTCTCTGGTCTGGCTGCAACACCGACGCACGTTTTCGTCTCGCGGTGGCGCGGACTTTTCGCCTTCGACATCCACACGGGACAACTTGCTTACAAAATCGAGTAGACGCAACGCAATCCAACGCCACGTCTAGTAGACGCAATCTCACAGCCATGGCGTTGAACGTCCATGCCAGACGGTGCTCGTGATTTCACGCATCTTGGGAGATGCGGACATTGCGTTTTGCAATTCGGTAGTTCTCCGAATCCTTGGGAAGACAACTCCAGTTTGGCTGCTGCGAAGCGGTACCGATGGGGGCTACCCATCAGCCGCTTGAACTCTCCCCGCGTGTTGTCTGGATCCCTATTCAACATGCGATAAGCGCGGCTGCCCACCGTGACGTTGCCGCGAGCGTCGATTCTGACGACACTTGGCGTCAGCGCCTCCCCCTGAGCGCCACGGACTTGAAGCAGGTGTTCTCCATCGAACACAGTCGCCGCCGAGTTCGTCGTCCCAAGATCGATACCCAAGTAGAAGGACTCTTGCGTGATACCCGGTCTCACCGTAGCAATTGGAGTACGGGACGCCAGAGATGGGAAGCCCGGGGGGCTTTCGTGCTGAACTTTCCGGGGATCGCCGAGGCGGGGCAGGGTGATCCTATAGGTCTGGGCTGATTTTCCAGTGAAGCATTGGCTGTAGGAGCGCATGCTCCGTTGTCCGTATGGCGGGCACGTGCAGTCCTCCGAGCTCACGCTGGACGGAGTGCCTTGACGAATCCAGATCGCGAACGGTGACGAAGTATCCGCGCAAGCCTCCGAGCTCACGCTGGACGGAGTGCTTTGACGAAGGGTGGCTCGGCTTGTTCGAATTCAGTCGAGCGACCACCGCGTGCAAACTGAGGGACGTCCCTGCTAGATGGCCACGGGCGTATGAACGGCGTGGTTCATTCGAGCCGCAAGCCCGTTGAAGTACGTCCAGATTCTACAAATAGTAAAAGGCCGACACACTACCGGTGAACAGATCCCAGGGCTCACTTCCCAGCGTAGAACGAAGCACTGCACGCGTGTCAGTCACGGCCGTCTTGGAGCTGCGATCCTCAGTCTTCAAGTAGTTGACGTCCAAGCGAACCCCAACTGACCCTGTGAGCGACAGTTCGGGAATGCCGAGAAACCCAAAATGGATCTCCGCGCCTGCACGCATCCCTGCATCAAGATGTATTCCGCTGTGCACAGACTCGGCACCGCGCGACTCATTCGCAATCGTTAGTGCCGCGTAACCCAAGTTCAACTCGGGAATGACTTCGAAGACGTAGTGCTTGCGTGCTTTCACTGCTACCGGCGCTCCTAGGTGCGCTGCCGCTCCCCGGGGTAGCAGTGCATCGCGTGTCGATGAGGAGACACCCATACCCATGGTGCTGCTTGCGTCTTGCGAGCCGCCTCCTATTGAGAAGCCAACTCCAACATCAATGCCCCACTGCGGCGTGGCCCAGTACCGGAGCCCCACGACTGGTGCCCGAGCTAGGCGCCCGGATCCCTCAACAGGTTCGGTCAATGTGAGATCCGCTAACGCGCCGAAGGGAATGTTCGTGAAGCCAAGGTAACCGACGGCATAATGCCTAACCACCGCGGCGTGATCACTCTCGGAAGCCGTTGTGGCAGCTTCGAGTTGTGGTTCCAACTTCTGAGCGGCTGGGATGATCTTGGGAGGACCGCCCTTCTCGTCGTTGGGTTGCAACGATGTGGTTGACGCCGCTGCGGCTGATGTCCCTGGAATTGGTGGAACTGCGACCGACACACCTGGCGCCGGTGCGACTGGTGCTCCCGCATCCGGGCGAATGGAAGACAACGCTGGTGGAGGGCTGCTAGGTACGCCGGTGCTGTCCTTGGCGGATGGCGCAGGCACTGGCGTTGTCGTGGTGGCGGCGCGGGCTGCATCCGCAGGTTTGGCCCGGACAGGCGCTTCCTCACCGGTCTGCCCCATGGCTGGCGCGCATAATGCGCAGTCGATGACGATTGCCGAAGCAAGAAGCCGAGGTCTCATTGGTGCTCCATTCGTGTCTGTCGCCGCAAAGTGCCGCCCTCGAGGATTCCGAACAAGCGGACCGCGATGACCGCGTGCATGGCTTGGCGGATGCGTTTCCGTTGTTAGGTGGTCATCGAGAGGCTACCACCACTCGTCTGATTGGTTTCGTCATTCATTAAGAGAAGAAAGCGACGGGCGCGCGCAGTAGCGCGGCGCCGGGTTAGTAGACCTTTCTACCCGTCCAACACTGATTGATTCGCGGAGATGTTCCCAAAAAAGTTCGCGTTGTGAATCGGACGCGATTTCAGCATCTTGCATGAGGAGGCGGCGACGTGCCGCTGCCGTGCTGGCTCACCCGAATGCGTGAGCAACCAACCAACACCGATCGAGCCGCGGCTTTGTTCCCAAGAAAAACGCTGGGCGTCCACTCGTCACAAAAAACGTATCTATCGTCTGTTCTGGTAGATCAACGACCCTTGCTTGCGCATACTGGTCCAACACGCCTGGGTGACGTTGATGGCGCGAATAATACGTGGCATCGACGCACAGACTCAGCGGGTCTCATGAAACAGCGAAGCACAGGGGTACTGAGTTGGTTTTTGTGGCGCAACCACGTTGCTGTCGCAAGCAGACGTGGTGCACGCGCGTGTGGTCCCGAGGGTCTCATGAAACAGCGAAGCACAAGGGGTACTGAGTTGGTTTTTGCGGACGTAGGTACGGACCTTCTGCCGACAATGCTACCGACAAGGAGTCTCTCATGGCGTTAAAAAAGACAGTCGAACTAGGAGCGCGGTTGCATCGAAGAAGTGGGTCAGCCGCGTCCGTTACGTGGCGAATCGCTCTCCTGGCATCGTTGACTTGGCTACAGAGCGTACTACGCGCGATGCTCTTTATTGCGAGCACCGTGGCCGTACGCGGGAGACTTCCAAGCGTGCACGTTTTCGCTCCAAGTCCTTCCGATTCCCTATTCCGTTTGCGACTTGCATGCGCACCTCGTCTCAGAGGATTCGGGATACGAGTAACGCGATTCTATTCAAGAGATGGGTCGTGCCGACCCGCCGCGATGCGGGTATTCGCGCTGTTGGCGTGGCTTCTTGGGCGTGCGCCCAAACCCCAGCGCATATTGCGGATTGCCAGCACACCTCGTCTCAGACGATTCGGCGTACTGGGTTGTCTTGGTGGCCTAGTGGTCGGCGTGGCGGGATGCGGTGTTGACGCAGAACCCCCGGAGCCTGGCGTCTATCTTGGCGTGCCGGGCGTGTATGAATCAG
>JBLNFG010000070.1:0-4973 GCA_050263495.1 Myxococcales bacterium
ACTACCGGATCCACGTGATGAGGATGATTGCTTGAGCTAAGTTCGCGCCGACGAGGACCCAGCCTACCCGGCGCATGTGCCGGAGGCTCGGACTTTTCCAGCGAATTGCGGCTACAATCACCCCAAAAACAAGGCCTGCAAGTGCCGCGCCTGTACTGAAAGCGGCAATGCTTGCAAGTGCGAGAAGTGACAGAGTCAATCCGCTCCATCCTGATGCTACGGCTCCAACGCCGCTCGACCGCTTGCGCTGCGACGCGACGATTCCCCTCACCCCAAACACCCCCGCGACGTACGCGAGAGACAAGCTCGACCAACACACGAGAGCCGTCGCGGCTGCGACGTTGGAGGCCATCGCGACGGGCACGAGCGCGGATGGCAACGTGATCGCCACGGACACTTCACCCATGGCGGTGCGCTCGCGCCCGCGCATCATGAACGCGACGAGCACTACACCTGCCATTGTAATGCACGCCAAACAAGCGAGCAGCACCTGCCATCCCACCGCGAGAGCGCTCGCCCCCCCTATCCCAATCGCAGCGGACACCAACACACCGAGCCAACGCTTTGCCTGTGGCGAACGTTCGCGCTGTTGGCGCCTCCCGCGCTGTCCGAGGAGCAGTACCAACGGCTCGTGCGCAAGGAACAGCAACAGCGCAGCAACTGCAATGCCTAGCGCCGCGAAACGAGGCGTGCCGAGCCCCAGTCCAACAACCAATGGGACAACTGCCTGCCCCAAAGCGCCGTGCTCTCTAGGCACAACTGGCGAGGCTGGACCCCGAGAGGGGTGAGCAACAACGGTCTGTGCTCCTGCAATGGTCACCGTTGAGGTGTTCACCTTGCCAATCTACGAACAGATGCGACGCCGATCCAGGCCGCACCTGATGCCACCTGATCGACGTCAGGGCCTTACGGCCCCGAACGTTCAGAGGCCGTAGGGCTCAGAGAATTCTCAGCTCACAGACCGCGACGTTGACGGCGCCTCAGCACGAGCCCCGTCGCGACCGCGCCGAACAAACCCAATCCAATCCAAGAGCCAGCGTCCTTGCCCGGCTGGCTAACGGCGCAGCTCGCGGAAGCCTTGCCCTCTGCCTGGCAGCTGTTGCCGGAGCAACTAGCACTGCCCGAAACCTGGATGTTTAGTTGTTCGCGAAGCGCCTGGATACACTCATCTAGGTTACCGCCGTGGTCAACCCATTCTCCGTTGCAGAAGAGCGCGCCCTCACCGGTGTTCCGACACTCTGCCTTACAGCCACCCGTGCACGTCGCGTAAGCTTTTGCTTGGCAGTCTGCCTGGCAATCCACGCTAGCTGAAGCGTTGCAGCTGCCCTGACATGACGCTGAACACTTCCCTTTGCAGTCGACCTGTGCCTTGCCTTCGCAGCTCACATTGCACTCGCCATCACACGTCGCCTTGCAAGACCCTTGGCAATTTGCGACGCAATCGGTGTCGCCCGACTTGCTCGCGCAGTGAGCCTGACAATCCCCGGAACAGTTGCCCTCACAAGTGGCACGACAGTCCGCCGAACAATCGAAGTTGGCGTTCGCGCTACACTTCGCCTCACAGCTGCCACTACACGAAACGTCGCAAGAAGGTGGCGTTATGTTGCACTGCCCATTGCATTGCGCGTAAAGCGACGCATTGCAGCTAAGTGGGGTGCACTGGGCCTCGCAGTCGATCCCCGTCTTGACTTCGCAGCGCGCGGTCGCTTCGACATTGACGTCGCCGCAGGCGGCAATACTCGCGGCCACCGCTTGACCTTCACCTGCACAAAGAATTAACCCGACTCCACACAGACCGGTAAGGAATTGCTTGATCATCGTCTCGACTCCCGTGGCATGTATACCCAACTTTGGACAAGAGGGCTGCGGATGATACCAGCGGGCGGGCCCGCGGCTTCCCTTGGCCTGGCGTGGTCCTAGTATGCCCCCGGAAGGGCCCACGCCCCAACGGTCGGGTGCCTCTGTCAGGAGAATAGTCGAGATCTGGACGCGAAACGGCGCATAGCGCTTCTCTCGCCATACACCGGTCTGTGGACTCCGAAGCCACCGCCGGTTCGCTTACGCCTGCGCGAAAGAGCTCTGAACCGTGGACACCAGCGGTGGGTTCAGCGGTGCAAAGTTGAGCCGAACGTTCTGATGTGGCGCCGCTTGCAGTGTGGCTTCAACCAGTTCGAACAGGCGAATGCGCTCCACCGCACTTACGTTAGCGGGGGCCAAGATCACCAACTCCGAGTCGGGCCGCGAAGCCAGCGCCCCAGCAATTCCGCGCAAAAGTCGCACGCGGGGCTCAAGCATGTCTGCAGTCGAGTGCCCGCGGAGGCACACGATGGCGGAATGAACCGCGTTGCCACTTCGCAGGCCGCCGGGGGACCGCGCAAGGACTCGGGAAACGAAGTGCTCGTGGCTCTCCCCCTCGAGCTGCGCGACCAACCGCACGTTCTTGGGTGCATACCGGCCACGCCGGCTCAGGTTCGGAAGGCCTGCGCCTTGCTCACGAACCATCAGCAAATCTTCTACTTGCGACAGCGTCGCAGCAAACATGTCTACTCCTTTGCCTCCACCAATGTCTCGGGGTTCGAGTTTATTCCCGGTCTCGAGAACCGCAACGCTTCATAGCTGATGTTTCCGATCTGTCACCAGAAACACACTGTGGGGCGGAATGGCCTGTTGCAGAAGGCCTCTCTGGGGCGTGAACGCGAACGGAATATGGCTCAGCGTTGATACGAAGCGTGCCGCGATCAGACGCGAATGAACTGGAGTGTGCATCATCCCCAAGCCGGCGAATCGCAAACGTGTTCGCGCGTGTTTATTGTGGGGTGCAGGGTCTTGACACGGAAGCGCCACCGCCCCACTAAACATCCCACGCTAGTCCTCGGTCAGCCGCGCCCGAATCCTGGCTTCGTACGTTCGCGTACGACTTTTGGAGATGCAGAACTCTTCACGTAACAACGCGGTCCGTTGAACAGATGTATCTTCCGAACCAGCCTCGACGCGGCTCTTTCGGCGTGGCTCGGGAACACGTGCACCCTGTTCTTGCTTGCCGAACCTGCCTCAGCGTAGCGGCTCGCGGACACGTGCATAGTGCGTATTCCCGCTTGCTTGCCGAACCTAGCTCAGCGTAGCCGCAGCGGCTCGCGGACATGATCGCCAAAATGCGCCAAGCAGCTCGCGGATACGACCGCTTTCGCCGTCAGTGGAGAGCGTCGCTCCTCCATAGCAGTGATGATGCCCCCATTCGACCCGACGCGCGCTGAGCGCGACGCCCGGGCGACACTTCTCCAAGCCGTGGTCACTGGCCGCCTGCAGCGCCTGCCCAGCTTCTGGTCACCGTGGTCCTCACTTTATACTTCGTCTAGCTCGCTGGACTCCGCACAGTTCGGGTAGCACTGCGTGCTGCGCGTGGATGAGGGAAGCGTCGGACGAATTGTTAGCACCCCTCGTTCGGCGTCCTAGTACCCAAAGTCGACAGGCGCGGGTTGTCCGCGAGGGACGCGCTGCGTAGGCTTCGTCGGGGAATGACCGGACCCGCTTGGCTTGGTGGGTGCCTTGGAGGTTCTGGTCGGCGCGGCGAGCGGTGGCTTCGCTTCGCCTGTAAGCGGCGATGCCTTCCCTTCCGTAGTGGACTCGGGGCTGTCCGCGACCATGGACGCACCTTGCCCCGCGTCTGCGCTTCGACCGATATCGGCAGTGGCCGGAACGTCGAGATCGACGTGAGGCGCAGCGGCTTGGGCGGATCCTGATGCCGGATTCGGCGCAGAAGGCGTCGGTTCCAGTGCCGCGCTGGCGGTGGGTGGGCGGGCGCTATCCCGCAGAATCCAGCGCGTTCCCACAGCTGATAGCGCCATGAGGACACAAAGGGCTCCCACCCCGCCAAACAACAGAGCCTTCGACCTTGGTGGAGGCACAATGCGACTTGGTTGAGCGCTCCAGCTGTCGTGTGTAGATGTTCCTGCTGCTATGGCCCCAGACGCGCCCTTACCCTTGGTCGCGACGCTCGGGTCGGGACGCGGCGCCAATGGGTTGACGGGGCTCGTTGGCGGCAGCGATACCGACACACCCGTTTTGAGCCACGCCTGCAACGCATTCGAAAACTCCGGCGCCGACTGAAAGCGGTGTTCGACGTCTCGAGCCATCGCCTTCGCTATCAGATTCGCAAACCCAGCATCCAGATCTGGAACGAGTTCCTGCGGGGGAGCAGGGTCGCTCAGCACAATTTGGAATAGCAGTTGGTTGAAGGTTGGTGCGTCGAAGGGAACACGGCCTACAACGGCTTCGTATAGGATGACGCCGACCGAATAAAGGTCCGAGCGGTGGTCCGCTTCGCGGCTGCCGCTCGCTTGCTCCGGGGACATATAATACGGAGTACCCATGACGGTACCCGTGCGCGTCATCCTCATTTCGTTGCCGCCAAGGGGCAGAAACTTGGAAATGCCGAAATCAATGAGCTTCACGAAATCGCGTTGCCCAGCCTTCTCCTTCGTCACAAAGACATTGTCGGGTTTGAGATCACGGTGGACAATGCCGGCTTCATGTGCCGCTCTCAGGCCTTCGAGCACCTGTATGATTAGCGGCGCAATATCCCCGGGCCGCATCCTTCCGACACGGCGGATGCGCTCCGAGAGCGGCTCCCCGTCGAGATATTCCATCACCATGAAGTGCTCGGCATTCGGTAACTCACCGAGATCCAGCACCTCTAGAATGTGATCGTTCCCAATACGCCCTGCAGCCTGAGCCTCCCGTTCGAAGCGCTGCACGGCTTCTTGGTTCTCGGCCACCCCCTGGTGCAGCACCTTGATGGCGACGCGACGGTGAATCCTTATGTTCTCGCCTTCGTAAACCGCGCCCATTCCGCCTTCGCCGATCAAACGGACGATCCGGTACTTCCCTTCGATGATCTCACCCGTCGTCAGCGCCATTGCGGTCCTCTAGATCTGAGAGCACTTAGACCATGGATGGGTCATCCATAATCCGAG
>JBLNFG010000071.1:0-9206 GCA_050263495.1 Myxococcales bacterium
GGATCAGGCGTGGTCTGGCCTGGATCTAGGCCATGAATGGCGCGATAACTGCTGATGGCGTCCAAATCTACGCTAATGGCGCACAGTCGAGACACCTCCACAAGGTACCAGTCGGAGCCGCCCAGTTCTACGACTCAATTCGTCATTTCACCGCCGACGAGTCCGCACGCCCTTCATGCGGCGCGAGCGGCAGCGTGCTCGCCAGCGTCCGCACGCCCTTCATGCGGCGCGAGCGGCAACTCGTCATTCTACCGCGACCTGAGGCATGCCCTGATTTGGATTGCACAGTAAGGTCGGAAGAGCGAAAGGATTTCTTCCGACCTTCCGACCTTCCTGTGCCATTTCCTCTGCTCCGCGAAACAATCGCGCGATTTCTCGCTAGAAATTGCGGGGATCTCTCAGGCTGCCCACCACCGCACCCGCTTTGCGGGTGCTTGCTCCTCCCAAATCCGTGCTCGCTGAAGCTGCGCGCGGATGGGAGGAGCGGGAAATCAGCTGCTCACTTCGGGGCCTTTGCTGAGCACGCGGCGAATGACTCCATCGGGAAGGACATAGCCCTCGGGCTCGGTCTGGTCACCGACGATCTCCAGCAGGCCAGAGTCTCCGAGCATTCGGATCACGACGGCTGCAGCTTCTTGAGCGCGCCGCTCACTCTCCTCGCTCGTGAGCGCGGACGCTACCCCCGTTATTTCGAATAGGTTCCAGAATGCCCGGGCGGCAATCGCTCGAAGCTCGGTTGCGGTGCCTGCGTCGTGTAACGCCAAGTGCCGCAGTACGGCCCCTCCGGGACTATGCGGCTCTGCAATTTCGGATTCGACCCAAACCCGAGTGGGCGAACCTTCAGACTCTTCGCGCTCCAGAGCCGCCCGAACACCCTCGATACCAACCTCGACGGCGCCAAGCGCGCCCTGACGAGCGCGTTCCGGATCATAGAGTTCGAGCACCGCTGAACCTAATCGCCGCACAAGCAAGGGAACACCTTGGCTTTGAGCCACAAGCAGCTGAACTGCAGCATCCGTGAATCGGACCCCTTGCCTCGACCCTAGCCCGCGCATCATCGAGGTAGCCGCTTCTTCTGGTAGACACGGAACAGCGACGTGCTCATAACAGCCGATGAGCGACTGATGTGCCAAGGTGCCTAACGGCGACCAAAGCAACGGGTGAACAGCGCTGCAGAACAGAATCCCAACACGCGGACCGTGCTCATGGGAAGTACCTGGCAGGGAGTTGCGCAGCCGCCCCACGAGGACCGCGAAGACTTCCAAGGCGTGATTGAGTTCATTCGCTGCACCGATTGCCTGCTCGATCTCGTCCAGAATCAGTAGTGCGGGCGGCGTCCTGCCGCGGTTGGCTTTCGCAACGGCGTCGAAAAATGCCGCAAACCAGCGGGCGAGTGAGGCGGCATCAATCGCACCAGCTGGCACTTCGATGGTGAGTCGACTGTCGCCGTACAGTGCTCGAGCGGACTCGGTGAGCTTAAGGCATAGGAACCGCAGAATGGCGTCAACGGCCAGCGTTGGGTCTGCCAGGTTTCGGATTTCGTGGTGGAAACCGGCCAAGTCGACGTATGCAGAGGGTCCCGGCAGCCGGCGCGCGACCTCGAGCGCCAAGGATGATTTTCCAAAGCGGCGCAGCCCCGTGATGACCAGAAAGTGCCCGGCTTGCGTTCCTGCAAGTAGCCCCGACACCAAACGCTCTCGGTTGAAGAACTGCGTCGAGGACGTGATTCTTCCGCGCACTTCGAATGGATTGCTGCGCAAAGAGGACTCCTCGGCAAGCTCCAGCAAGTCATTCGGTCCATGCGACCATCGAAGTCGAGCCCAGGAGATTGGCAAGACGTTGACGGAGCGCGCCCCACCCCGCGCCGACCATTCCAGCATGGAGCGAATGGCACCAAGCCCAACCGAACTACTCTCGTCGTGCACCAAAATGACGAGTTCGGCGCGCAGCGACTGCGCCGTTCCGGCGGCACGATTGATCTCGCGTTCCTGAAGCTGTGAAGCGTTGGTCCATACCATCGCAGCATGAGTGCCCCAACGCTCCCACGCCGCAGTGCTCGGCAACTCAATGCCTAGATGCTCCCAGCGTGACGGCAACAAGTAGCGCAATCGGTCGGGCTTAGGCACGAATCCGATACTTTGCATGTGATTCACGGCATCCGTCCAACGCATCTGGTGGTTGCGAATGGCGCGACGAAGCCGATACGCCCAAAGGACAAGACCAGCCAGACCGAGAATGGCAGAGATTCGAAGCAGTAGAGTGCGCGTGCGCTGCTCCCAAGCTGCATTGACCGTGCTCAGCAGCGAGCAGTCGTAGTACTCCGACTCTGCAATCGTCTTACAGGCTCGGCAGCGAGCTTCGCTTAATTCGAGAATGCGGCAGGCTGCTCCTCTCGACACCAAGCTGTGTAACCAACTACTCAGGGGTGCGGCGCGCAGTGCCCGAGCTGCCTCGACCGGTCGCCCTTGCTGATCGAGGTTCCAGGGTTTTCCGAGTGAGCTCTCACCCAACGCGTGACCAATGCCGGCGAGTTCACGAACGGCGGTCTCGAAGCGTTGCCCCCGACCGACGCGTTGCTCACACAACATCCGTAGTCGCTGCATGTTCGAGGCAGGAGTATTCGGCAGCGTGCGCACCACGTCATCAATGGTCGGGATCGTTGGAAACGTACCCGCGATCGCGGCAGACTCACCCGACCACAGCGCTCGCAACAGTCGCCCGCAGATCGCGAGCTCGAAGCTCGATCCCGCGACAGGTGCAGACTCTTGCAGGTTGCCGATCAGGTGTTCACGCAGCGCATTCGGCAGACTGCATTCTTTGGGCGTGTCCAGAGTCTGCACGGCACGAACAGCCCTTGCGCATCGATCTAGAGGTGTTCCGACACGCCAAGCGGTCTCGAGTTCCCGGTAGACGGGCAGGGATTGGCGCGTGACCGCTTCGGGCTTTGGCAACTGAGTCGCACCCCAAGCCGATAGGGACCAACCGTGAGTTGAGTCCCGCAGAAAGCACGTGGCCAGTTTTGCCGTCAGTGCACGGGTAAGCTCCCTGAGTTCCGAATCAGTTAGGTGTGCAAGCGGCAAGTCGGCCAACCACCGTTGTACTATCGCGTCGTTCAGGGTCGAGCACTCGGTGGTCCAGACTTCCTGTGCACGGCGGCGCGCCACGAGCGGACCACTCGTTTCCAACATCTGACGAAGTTCGGCGGCGCGCTTACAGTCGCGGCCCGGTACCGCTGAGCGTGCACAACCCGTCGCGAGTTGATACGCGTTGACGAGCTGAAGCGCCGCCGTTAGCGACGCCGGTTCGTGCGCGCCATTACGTGATACGGACAGGCCCTTGCGCGCCTCGTCGACCAGGCGCTCTTCAAGTCCCTGTCCACTCGCAAACCACTTCTCGACCCCGCCGGGAGCGTGACGAATCGCGTCCCAAGAACGCGGGGCAATGAGCTTGAGCGCTTCAACCAATAGGCGCCGATAGAGCAAGGGCGAAGTGCCCCCCTGCGAAAGCAAGCGGGCAATGATCTTCTCGGCTTTGGTTCCGCTCGTTGGGCCTAGGCGCGGAAATGCATCGGTCTCACCGCCCACGTATGCACTGATCTGCGTCAGCGCAGTGTTCGCGTTCGACCACCCGGATAGTTGTTCAACAAGGGTGTGTTGCGTGTTCGATGCAACGCACGCTTCGACCCCTGCAGTGTTGAGCCGGCCCGAGCCAATCCCAGCGGCGAATTGGCCCACCGCTGTGCACAGCTGCTGGTTCGCCTCCTGACACGTGTGTGTCGCA
The DNA here is from genome assembly GCA_050263495.1 of Myxococcales bacterium. Classification (GTDB taxonomy): domain Bacteria; phylum Myxococcota_A; class Polyangia; order Polyangiales; family Polyangiaceae; genus FEN-1139. Next base: position 3,781 of record JBLNFG010000071.1, read on the forward strand.
GCCGTGGCTTCCTGAAGGTTTCGTGTCGTACGTTCCAGCTCGCCCTCGACACCTCGGAGCTGGTTTGCAGCCGCTTGTGCTCGTTCGAGTTCGGTCGTGGCTCGATTCAATGCGCGCCGCGATTCATCCAGCTCTCTGAGTACGGGCTCGCACGACATGGTTGGAACCGCGCCTTGCGCTGGTGCGGAGGCGGTGATGGCCGACGCGAGAGTTGCAGTCAGCACGCTTAACGTTGCCAGTAGAAAACGCATGGCTCCTTGCATTGGAAGAGGGTTTCGAACCGGTGAGGCTCTCGCGCAATGGCAGCAGCGAGCACGGAGCCTTGGCCTGCGGCAATGAGTCGGACCTTCTGGTCCATCAACACACGCACGGCCTCTTCGACACTTGCGTTGTCATGCACACGTAAAACCCGATTAGCCAGATCGTTACGCCAGACCGTGTAAGGCAACCAAAGGCTCTGATCGTAGACCGCCACCTCACCGGGCGCGAGGCGATTTCGGGCATCGATCACCGCCGCCGGCGAACCATTAGCGCCAACCGCTCGTTCTCGTTCAGCCCACGACATATCACGATAGGACCAAAGCGCTGGACCCTCTCCGGTAAGTCCAGGTGCAGCGTAGAACAGCTGAGCCGCACCAGTCAGCGCAATCACACCGTGGGCGCCGAAACGCAACGGTGACGCAAGCTCCTTCAGCGCGACGGCTGCTGCAGCGAAGATCAAGCCCGGAATGGCAAGAACGTACCGCACAACCGCGGGATCGGGAGTTATGCCAGCGATTACGATGAGCACGGATACGAGTACCAGCTTTCGACGAATCGCAAGATACGTAGCTGGTGGGAGCATTAGCCAGAACGCCAACCCCATTCCGCCAACTCTCATGTCGAAGACGGGACGCGAGTCCAACGTGGACCAGGAGCGGACGATGCGAGAAGCGAGTGAACCGCTGAGCCTCTCCGTTCCGACCCCGGAACTCAGCAGAGTCTGCATGGAGACAGTTCCGGGAAGATGTAGCGGTCCGATGTCGACGATGGTTGGCCAGATCGGGTTTCCGTAACGGACCAGGCAACCCACATAAGCTTCTAGTCCCAGTGCCCCCGCCAACAGCACCGAAAGCGCCGCATATCTTCCGAGCTCGGCACGGAAGCCACGTACGACCAGGACCGTTGCCAGCAAAAGCGCGGCTGGCGGCGTACTTGGTTTCGAACCAAGGAACAATCCAATTGCCAGCCCAGCGCAGAGGAGCGTCCGCTTCGTAGGGTGGGTTAGCAGGAAGAACACTGCCAGCAAGAAATAGGCGGCAGTGGCGATATCGATGTAGTTGGTTGGCAACTGCAGAAACACGGCAGGGACCAGCAGCCACAGAGTCCCAGCAATCAGGGCGTGGGTACGCTCGGCGCCAAGCTCGAGAGCGATCGATGCAATCGCAATAGTACCCACCAATCCAAACGGGATTTGAGCCAGATCGATCAGCCGATCGTCTGGCAAGAGAGCCCGAAACGCCGTGAACAAGAGTTCCACGTTCCTCGGGTAGGTGGAAAGATAGGGTACGTCTTTGGGTAAGCCATCCAAACCACCGGATTGCAGTACAAAGTTAACGAAAGGCAAATGGTAGCCGAGAGCATCCCATTGCCACACGGGGAGCCAATAGGCGGATACCGCCGCGAGCAGTACCCCCACACTCCCCACAAGCAACGTGGGCAACGTGCTGTACTCGAGCCCTAACGCCACGGCCCGTGGGCTCCATGTGCCCAATGTGCCAAAACGTCGTGCTAGCGCGACCGCGCCGACCAGGGTTCCACAAACACACACGCCGATGATCGATGGACGAACCCACCCAAGGTAAGAAAGCATTTGCATGCCGGCCGTAAACCCCGCGAGCACCAGGACGAGGCCTCCGGCAAGGCGATGGTGAACCGGTAAGGCTTTGAATGCAGCGCAGCCTACCGAAGTAGCGGCGTACGTCGATGCGACGAATGCGAGGGGAACTAAGCCCCAAGGGCCAAACCAGGTAATGGGATTCAATGGCGAGAGAGTGAAATTAGCTGTGGCCGATACTGACCAATGCTGGCCGCGAGCCTATAGCACAGAACCTTCCCGCAATTTCCTCAGGGCAAGATATGATTACTGTTTCTCGTGATGGCCCCTGTTGAAACCTCGGAGGGGACATGGAACAGGTGCCGAGTTACCGGAGTAGAGGGGCAGAACATGTGTTTCTTCGGCTGGCAAAGTGTTAGTGCTTTTCTCCGTCAGGAGTGACAAGGCCGCCCGCATTGCCAACGCTGAAGCGGGTGTCGCCCATGAGGCAATGTGACCGAGGCGTCCACGTTTGTCGGCCTTCGCCCCGAGCTGTTCCTTCTTGAGTGACGTCGCTGCCAGCTCGGGCAGTCACTTCAAAACGCGCTTCAACCACGGATCGTCATCGCACAGCTGCAGCGCACGTTCGACCGCTCCTGGCTCACTCAGAATACTGTAAAAATCCGGCTTCACACTCGATGCGCGCTTGAGCGCCTCCAGGAAGTCTGCGCGGTCCAACGGGTGGGCAGCCATGTGTTCAAGAAATCCGCTTTGTTCGGCGGCTAGGGTCACGGTTGCTTGCGTCGTTTGCTGAAGGTGCGACATCAGATAGCTTGCCACCCCGACTTGCAGCCCGTGCATCGACGGCTGACGTGCGACCTGATCGTAGGCGTGGCTTACCATGTGTTCGGCACCGCTCGCAGGTCGACTGCTTCCCGCAATCTCCATCGCAATACCGGCCATCATCAGCGAGCTCGAGAGTACTCTCAGGTAGTCCAAATCAGAGAACGCCTTGGGAGCGTAGTACAAGAAGGTATTAGCAGCATTGAGCGCCATCTCAGCCGCAAAATCGTTGACAGGCTCACGCCGTTTGGCAAAGGCGAGCTTCCAGTCGAACACCGCTGTGTACTTGCAAAAGAGGTCACCGATCCCGGAATACAGAAGGCTCTCGGGACATTTGCTCAGAATCTCGGTGTCCAACACAATTCCGTCCGGCATCACTGTGCGCATGGTCCGCCGCTGCCCGCGCACGAGCATCGAGGAGAACGGCGAGCAGAAACCGTCGTTGGAGATAGCCGTGGGCACGACCACGAGCGACTTCTTCAGCAGGTGCGCCAGGTACTTGGCGCAATCAATGGCACGCCCGCCACCGATTGCGACCAGAGCGCTGACACGAGGGGCGATGCGCAGTGACTCCTGAAACAGCACCTCGACGTCATTATCGGTTGCCGTGGTCTCGAACGCTAAGTTGATGTCCGTCGCATCACACGAAATGCGCACAGTGCTCGCAAATCGCTCGGACATGCCCTCTCCCCAGAGCAGCGCGACTTCCGACCAGCCAGAAGCACGCAAGTACTTGCCGATCTTGTTTAGGGCATTCGGTTTGATGCGCAGAAGCGATGGAATGACAATATTCATGGACGGCTCAGGCAATCGTACGCAAGTGTCGTCTCGATGTCCAACCCGGCCGGCACCAAGGGTCCGTGCCGAACGTGGCTCTTGCGCTCCCTAGCTCTGTTCCGTTGGTGCCCTAGCTCGGTTCCAGTCGAGCAGATAACACCTGCTTACGTGCCACGAATTGCGTCACGTACGCCTTGCCCTGATGGAATTTGCCCTCGATAACGACGCGTTCCCCTTCGTACGCGTGCAGGATTTCCCAACCGTCAAAATCGACATACAGCTCGGCGAGGGTCGCCATCATCGTGGGATCCGGAGGACCCCCAGTCTTATAGTCGAGCTGACGCGGGTGGTAGTGTTCTAGGATGAAGAGCCCACCCTCACGTATCGCACGAACCACGCGGGGGCGCAGAGTCGCGCTAATCTCTCGCGGCAAGTGGGCGAAGATCGACACGATGACAACGTATCTCGCGTCGCCTAGATCGTAGTCCATCAAATTGGCCAAGACTGTGTTGACCACAACCCCACGCGCGGCCGCTAGCCGTTGGATCTTCTCGATTCCCTTGCGCGAGGCGTCGACTCCCGTCACACGGTGACCGAGTGACGCTAGGTAGGTAGAATTCCGCCCCTCACCTTCTGCAAGACACAATATGTCGACGCTTCCGCGCAGACGCGACGCTTCCGCTCGTAGAAACGCATTCGGCTCCGTGCCATAGACATATTCGTCAGTTCCGTAGCGTTCGTCCCAGGGGTTGAGGATCGACATTGCCCAACTGTACATCGGCTTGCTCCGCATCAACGTCAAGGTCATCGCCGCAAACTGAATCCGTCCCGCCAAGTCCAGCTCAGTATTATCGAGCCCTCAAGGTCCCGACGCGCCGTCGACATTTGGAGGAGAATCTGGGCAGCCTCGCGGTGCAGCTGTCTCAACGAGAGCTAGACGCCATCGAGCAGATCTCGCCACCAGGTGCGGCGGCTGGGCCTCGCTACCCGGCGCAGATGATGAACTTAATTGCGGACTAGGTGGCGCGAATCCGTCTCAGGAGACTGGCCCTCTTCTTGGGCTATCGCCCTCCGCGAGTTGCCAGCATCCCCGCAACTCAAGAGATGCGGGGTACCATTGCCCGTCCGTCAGCGGAGTGGTGCGACCGCGACCCAAGCGGGTCATTTGAGCCGCTACGGGCAGGCGGGTTCGTGTGCCGTCGAGACACACTTCCACTCGCACCGGCACCCCCCAGTCGAAGGTTTACTCGTCCAGCCCCATTGCGACGAAAGGACCATTAGCGCGACGAGCGCATCGATGGCTGCCTCGGCCCCGCCGCTCAGCAGCGAGAGTTGTGCAAAGTTCCACCGTGGCGTTTCTTTGCGGCTCACGACCTGATCTGACGGATGGACGAGGGGATCGTTGAAGCGAGCCAGGGCCGGCTGAACGCGAGTGTTTGGGGTAGCGCATGGGTAGCGCATCAAAACCTGGACGATTCGTCCTGCTGCGTGGTCGAAACAGCATGCAAGTGGCAGGCGCCCAACCCCGCAAAGAATGTCTGCCTGCCGACGCACGGACAGTTCGACCAACGTAAAGTGGACGTGATGCGTCTGCGCTGATCGGCTTGCCTCGCCCGGAGTTCGTCATGCGACATCAAGTAATTCACCTATCATTTGCCATCGCCACACTGCTTGGCTGTAGTACCAATGACCCTGGCCAGGCCACAGCTTCTGGCGGCACCGGGGCGAGGGCGAGTGAGGCACCTAGCACAGGCGGGGCGAGTGCTCCTGGTGACGAGAATTCGAGTCCGTCGCGCAACGGTGGAACGACCAACGGCACTGCAAACGCTACCCCAACCAATTCGAGCGGCGGCTTCGCTCAAGGCGGGGTTGCAAACAGCAAGTCGTCAGGCGGCATGTCGAGTATTGGCACGGCGCCTACAGCAAGCGGGGGTGCTTCCCAAACCAACAGTAGGGCGACCACTGGCGGAGCGAGTGACAACACAGCCACGAGTAGCCGATCCCGTGGCGG
>JBLNFG010000072.1:0-13648 GCA_050263495.1 Myxococcales bacterium
GGATCCAGATGGTTATTGGCGTGGAATTATCAACCCGAGCTTGCGCCCTTCGAACAAGATCTGGACCTGAAGTGCTTGGGAGAGCTCAAGAACATTCACGTGAATCCTGGCATCATGCCGACCGGGACAACAACCTATGAGTTCGAGCGCGGGAAAACCAAGATCTTGATCGAATTCTCGTGTAACTCGTGTCGTTTGCGCGGCGTTGCGTTGCACAGAGATTGAGGCTGAGTACGCGCCACCTCCCGCAGCCCCGTCGGTTTACTATTTCGGCGCGTGCCGCAGGTACGTGGTCAGCCCACCTTAGAGGAACTTCGTAGCGATGAAGATCCCGACGCCAATAGTGGCGACGCCTAGAACGACGCGCCCTACCGGCATCACCAACCGCTCGGGCAGGAACACGAAAATGGCGGTCTTTGGCTTTGCTGCCGCCCCATCAGCCAGAATCCTTGCTTTCCCGCGCAAGGCTGAGGGCCGACTCGATGGGTTCTGTGGGAATTTGCGCGGCGAGTCTATTGAACGGACATCCAGACGGTGGCGTGCTTGGTTTTTGATGACTGTCGATACGCTCTTCGCGCGACTAAACAGAGCGCGTCTACGCACCGCTCGCTTTAGGTCCCTAAGAATGCAGAGAGTCAGCTTTTCCCTTCCCCGCAATGTGCCATCTTCGTCTGGTTTGTTGGATGCGCCGAAACTGCACCAGCAGAAGCATCGCAGCCGCCAGCCTCTATTAGCGAGTGTGTTGCCGCTAGCGAGTGTGTTGCCGCTACTCGCGGCTTCGGCATGCAGCACTGGCGAGTCCGGGATGATGTCGGGGTCGACACCGAGTGACCCTGGGGATCCGTCAGCAAACGAGGGGAGGACCGGAGACGGGACAACTGGCGCTGGCGGCAGTTCGACGAGCGCTGCATCAAGCGCTGGCGGTGCCGTACGCGTCTCGATTGACACCGCGGCAGCAGGCAGCTCGAGCACGGCCACACGCGCCGTCGAGTGTACCGAGGGCGAGGGTGCTGACTGTACCTGTCCGACCCTGAGGGTGGCCGTGTTTGGCAAACCAGGCAAGTGGGGCGCCAATCGAGGTGGTGACAGCGATACCGCGTTTCAGGAATGGCTCAACTCGAGTAGTGCAGGAACGGCCAAGGCCAACGTCTATGCGAGCAAGCCAACTCTCACGACGGACTTTCTGGCGCAGTACGACGTGATCGTCTTGGCTTCGCTCTCGGAGGACTCGGAATCGGGTCCGTTTTGGTCTTTCGACGAAGCGGAGGTTTCGGCGTTTCAGGACTGGGTAGAGAACAAGAAAGGCGGCGTAATCGCTCTTACTGGTTACGCGGGTGATAGCTCAGAAACGAAGCCAACGAACCAATTGCTTGCGTTCTCCGGGCTGACGTACAAGGCTGAAGGCGCATGGGCGCCTTGCAGCGACTGGACCATTTGCGGCTGTGCTGGCTCGAATATTCTTTCGACTTGGGTCAAGACTGATCCCGTAATTGCGGATCTGAGCAACAATGTCTCCATGATCGGTTTCGAGAATGGTCGCCCGATCAACGTGCCTGCAGACGGGCATGTCGTGGCAACGGCTCAGGTCAACAATGTAATGGAGCCCGTGATCGCGGGCAAGATCGCTGGCACGGGAAGGGTGTTGGTATACGGCGACGAGTGGATTACATACACAAGTCAGTGGACTGGAGCGGGCGTGGATCCTACCAAGTGCACCGACGGGTACTATCCCCAGGACGCCTACCAAACGGCACAGTTCTGGTTCAACATGATCAAGTGGGTGCAACCGCGCGCCACCTGCTTCAAAATTGTCAGCGAAGCACAGCCGGTTATTCTCTGGTAGCCGAGCTCGGTAGCAGGGAACCTCGCGTGCTGCGCGCCTGGTCCGCTTACACTGCGTTTACGGCGCGATGACCACGTTCGACCGCAGGCGAGCTACTGCCGTTCACTCGAGCTCTCGGCGATGGCGCGCATCTTCTCAGCGTGAGGGCTCATCGGGAAGTGAACCAGGAATGCTCGCGCGCGTGCCCGTGCCTCTTCATGTCGAGCACTCTTCTGCAGCGCCTGCACCTCAAGGGCGTCTCGCTCCTGAACCAACCTTCCAGCAGGAAACCCTTGCCGATGATCCGCGATCAATTGGATTGCCAACGAGGGATTCGACGCGTTAAGCGCCTGCCTCGCCCGCGCCAACAGCCGACTCTCATCGCGCAACTCATCCGCAGATGCCTCCGATGTGTCCGGGTGCTCCGCGCGCCCCGGACCGTTCTCCGCAAACCCTACGGGACTGTCGTGGATGATCGATTCAACCGCCATGGCCCGTGGCGCAGGCGTAACGTTCGAAGTCGTGACTGCCGAAATTGCACGCGCGTCTGACGCAACACTAGTGGACGGTGCATTCGCCAAAGCCGAATCGGTTAAGGACGTCGCGGCAACGGCAGGCGCCTGGGCAAGCCGCGCGGGCGACGGCGACTTCGGTTTCGCACGTTGCGGCGGCAATCGTTCCGCCGGAGCTACGTGCGCCGAGGCCGCTGAGTTAGCGTTCAGAAGGTCGGGCACCGTTACGGCCGTAGCATTGACGACCAACCCAAGCCCTAAGCCTACGGCTATCGCCTTTGCAGCGACGAGCCCAAGCCCGCCGCTTACTACCCCCGCGCCGGCCCCCACGCCCGCACTCGCAGACGCAATTCCGCCCACGGCTGCCGCTTTGAGTGTCGATCCAATTGCCGTGGATGCAACCGCGACGTTGCTCGCGGCGTTGAGTGCCGTCGACGTAAGTGCGACGTTGCTCGCGGCGTTGAGTGCCGTCGACGTCACTGCGACGTTGGTTGCCGAAACAGTCGCTACGTTGGATACGGCACTGCCGCCCACTGCCGCTGCGCCAGCCGACGTGGTTGCGCCGAGCAAAACACCAGAAGGCAGGGCGAGTGCAATAGACTGCCAGATGCGCGACTGTTCACCGCGCGGGGGCTCATCCGCAATTGCGGCGTCAATGGCGCGTCGAAAGGTGCCGTCCAGGTTCGTCTCGAGTAGTCGAGCAGGGTCGCTCATACGGCAGCCTCCCGCAACGCGCCGGCCAATGAAGCGCGGTACCGCCGAGCCGCGCGCTCGAACGCTGCACGCGCGAGACGCAATCGGGAGTATACGGTCGGCAAAGGGCAGTTCAACATCTCAGCGATCTCCGCGCCATTGTATCCTTCAACTTCGAACAACACGAACACGGCTCGCTGCTCGAGTTCCATGGACTCGAGCAATCGATCAAACAACGCGAGGTCATCTGAACGGGCACTTTCGGGAGCCGGATTGCGATCGAGATCGCAATGGTCGCAGGGCACCTCGTGGCGGACGTGTGCGCGCCGCCTCCGATCACTCGCGACGTTGAAGCAAATTCGGTAAAGCCAGGTGCTCACTTTGGATCGACGATCAAACTCGGCGAGCCGACGATGCACGACCAGGAACACCTCTTGCGTTGCGTCCGCAACTTCCGATTCCGGAACCCCAAGCCGCGCAAGGTTCCGCCATACGAAGCGGAACTCGGCTTCATAGATTTCTTTAAGTAAGGGGGGCGCCGTTGCAGGCATCGTCAGCTTTCCATTGTGAATGGGTCTAGACTGGCGAATCCATCAACGTATTTCGAATTAGCGCCCAACGCCACGGCTCGAGAGCGCCACCCGAGCGACCAACCAAGCCGTTGCGGGGGGCTTTTTCAGCGATTCCTCGCCGTTATCGACGAAGAATCGATCGCGCCACAGATCAGCCAACCCGATGAGATGAAGGCCGAAGACCCACTTGTGACCGATTTCGACGCCAACGGCTGGTCCAATGGCTCCCGTCACGAGCGTCTCGTTCGGCACTCCTTCCGCGTAACCTTGGCCTTGCACGCGTTGTCCTCCGAGCAGTCCTCGCACACAGAGCAACAGACGCCAATCGTGTCCAAAGCGGCGACACGCATCCAACGAGCCGCCCAGCGTCATGAGTCTTATGCGGCCACTGCCGAGCGCGCGTTCTCGACCAGGCTGAAGAAACGCACCCAACCCCAGACCCCAGTCATGGATGAAAAAGGACACGCCAGTTTCGAGCTGCAGCGAGGTCCAAGTGCCGACGCCGACCCCAGCCGATGCGAGCAATTCTCCATCTCCGGGCAATTGAATTCCGTGGGCCGCAGCGTGACGGGCTGCAGGGTATTTCACGGTTGTTTCGTCGCGTGAAGGTAGGGCTATTGGGGCCGCAGGAGGGGGAGTTGGCGTGGGAGCAATCCCCTCTGCAACTGCGGAAGGTACCGTTTGCGGTGCCTGTTCTGGTGTCGAGGCCGCTTCACGATCGAGGATCATGACGATAGTGAATGCCAGCGCCTCCAAGAGCCCTGCGCATTGGGTTGCTTCGAGGTGCCTAACGCCCGCCGACGCCCCCAGTACCCGTAATTCAGCGCTCAGCCCAGTGGGTCCGTTCACGATCGCCACATGGATCCGCTGCACCGTGCTCGGTGAAGGTGCTGTCGACGAGATCTGATCGAGAATCCGACTTCTGAGTGGAGGTTCCGTCACGCACGAAGCGTGTTCGGCGGGATTCCTTACATCTACCGTTGCACCGGCTACCTGAAATTCCGCACGAGCCTCTCGGACACCCAGGCCGAGCCACAATCCGAATGCAAGCCGCAGAGTCCTCGATACCACTGGCCGGTGAGGGTACCTGCGGGCGACGAATCCGCAACTTCGTTGTTGGAATTTCTTTCGCGACGATTTTTTGATGTCGGGACAGGCCTCGTCCCATTCATGGTTGCCGTACCAACACGGGCGTGCTGGAGGAAACTATGAATCGAGTGCTAAAGGCTTTCTTTTGGGGTTTGTTCGTCGCAACCACGGCAGCGGGGTGCGACCGAGACATCAAGGTTGGACGTGAGGGGGAGCGCTGCGCCAAGGTCGGAGAAGTGATTCCGGCCGAGGACGGCTGTAACTCCTGTACCTGTCAAGCTAACGGGACCTTGGCGTGCACGGACATGGCCTGCGCCGAGTGCAAACCTGGTGAGACCAAAATGGACGACTGCAACTCGTGCAGTTGTACCACCGACGGACATTGGGCGTGCACGGACATGGCGTGCAATACTTGCAAACCCGGCGACACCAAGATGGCCGACGACCGTTGCAACACGTGCCGTTGCCAGAATGACGGCACGTGGGCATGCACTCTGATGGCCTGCTTGGAGTGCCTACCCGGCGAAACTAAGCCCGCGGACGACGGCTGCAACACGTGCACCTGCAGTGGCGATGGGAAAACGTGGGGATGCACGGAGAAGGCGTGCAATCAGTGCAAGCCTGGCGAAACCAAGATGGAGGACTGTAACTCGTGCGGTTGCACCTCCGACGGGCTTTGGGTGTGCACCGCGATGCTGTGTCCTGAGTGCAAAGCGGGAGAAACTAAGCCCGCCGGCGACGACTGCAACACCTGTAGCTGCTACGACGGATACTGGGGGTGCACCACCAGGGAGTGCCTAACCTGCAAACCCGGTGAGACCAAGCTTGCGGACGACGGCTGCAACACGTGCACCTGCGGCGTGGATGGGAAAACCTGGGGATGCACCGAGATGGCGTGCAATCAGTGTAAGCCCGGTGACACCAAGATGGATGACGACGGCTGCAATACGTGCAGCTGCACCGCCGATGGACGCTGGGCGTGCACTCTGAAGGCCTGCCTGGACTGCATGCCCGGCGACACGAAGATGGACGACTGCAACTCGTGCAGTTGCGACGCCAGTGGACGTTGGACCTGCACGGTGATGGCGTGCCTAACCTGCAAACCCGGCGAAACTAAGCTCGCCGCGGACGGCTGCAACAATTGCACCTGCGGTGCCGATGGAGTGTGGGCTTGCACAGAGAAGGCCTGCGGCGAGTGCAAACCCGGCGAGACCAAGATGGACGACTGCAACTCGTGCGGCTGCGACGCCGAAGGGCGTTGGGTGTGCACGGCAATGGCGTGCCCTGTGTGCAAACCGGGCGACGTCAAGGCTGCGGCTGATGGCTGCAACAATTGCAGTTGCCTCGACAACGGCGAGTGGGCATGCACGAAGAAGGCGTGCATCCCGAACTAAGACTCGCGCACCGCTCCTCCCATCCCGTGCCGTAGCTGGCTCTGACTACGAGCACGGAGTTGGGAGGAGCAATTCTCGTCAAGGCCCTATTAGACGAACCGAAGCTGCGTAACGGCTTGGGCTACTGGCATATCCTGCCAGACCACGTCGTGCAGCATGCGTAGAAAGGGCAGATCCGTGACCCCCTGTTCGTGCGCCCAACGCCATGCCGTCGCGATCGCGGCGTACCCTTCCGTGAGTTCACCGCTCGCAAGCATCTCTGCCGCAACTTCCGAGGCTGGGCGACCCTTGCCGATCCGTTCGCCGAACACCCGGTTGCGCCCGCCTGCCGCAGTTACGTGCAGATCACCGATCCCGGGGGCGCCGTGGACGGTGTCGTCACGGCCGCCGCCCGCGAGCACGAGGCGTCGCATTTCGACGATGGATTGTGCGAAGCACGCCGCGCGGGCGTCGTGCGCATCAATCCCGACCAGGCCGTCCCAGATCCCGATCCCCGTCGCGTAGGCGTTCTTCAATGCGGAACAGATCTCCGCACCCGCGATGTCAGTGCTGACTCCGACTTGAAGGTGATCGCCCCCCAATGCGTCGGCGCAGAGGCGCGCGTCTTGCTCGTTCTGACTCGCGAACACCATCCACGTCAGCACACCGCGGGAGATCTCCATCGCTTTCGCGGGTCCCGACGCGTGCACGAAGCGCAGTGGACGGCCCGCAGCCTCAGCGAGTACAACGTCGATGCGGTCCATGTGTGGACCTCGAGTTCCGGCGTGACTCTCGAGGAATCCCTTGGTGACGGACACGATGGGAACATCGGGAAGAAACGCGCGCGCCTTTTCCATCACAGCCAGTGCACCCACCGAGCTAATTCCGTGAATGACGAGTTCCGCTCCCTGCAGTGCTTCGGCCAAACGAGGGGCACGTAGGTGCTCCATTCCGGTCAATGGCAGCTTCAGCCGCGGGTGGAGCCCGCCGCGCTCCACGGGTTCAAGCAACTCGTCGTCGAGCCAGGTCCCCCACAGTCGGACTCGATGACCGCGCGCCACGGCGACTGTGGCCATCGCGCTACCCATGTATCCTGCTCCAAGTACGGTGATCTGCATTGACGTTTCCCTAGGTCTCCCGCCTGACTATCACACCACGCACGGCTTTGGCGTCACTTCGGGTTGGGTGGGACGCATCTGCCGAGCTGGCGTCGAGGCGAGTCACGGTCCTTGTGGAAACGGTGTTCTGCCGCGGCCGGCGCTGGTACGCGCATCAACCTGGGGTGGAAGGCCGGAATCTTTCGACCGCGCAGCACGAGCACGGTATCGAGCCTTACAAGGTCATTTCGCGATTGAAGAAGCCGCTCTATGATGCGCGCCTTCGTCACAGCCAGTAGGGAGAGCCCAGTGGGACAGTATTTAGGTCTGGATTCCAGCACGCAGAGCCTCACCGCCATTCTCATCGACACGGATCGGAATCAGGTGATTCTCGACCGAAGCATCAACTTCGGAGAACGTCTGCCTCAGTACGGATCACCGAACGGATTCCTGCAAAACGACGATCCTCGGATCAAGCACAGCAATCCGCTGATGTGGGTCGAAGCGCTCGACCTGCTTCTCGGTGAATTGCGGGCCAGTGGAGTCGATCTGAGTAAAGTCAGGGGCATCAGCGGAGCTGGACAGCAGCATGGTTCGGTCTATCTGCAAAAGCCCTTGCACGAGGTAGGCGCTTGGTCGCCTGACAAACCGCTAGCAGAGCAGGTACAACCGTTGCTGAGTCGCGTCTCTGCTCCGATCTGGATGGACAGCTCTACCAGCGCCGAATGCGCGGAGATCGCGGCGGCACTTGGCGGCGACTCGCAGGTGGTGTCCATCACGGGTTCGCGGGCTATTGAGCGTTTCACCGGTCCGCAGATTCGGAAGTTCAGTAAGGACGCGCCCGAGGCTTGGGCCAAGACGCGTGAAATCCACCTCGTCAGCTCATTCATCACTTCCTTGCTGGTCGGCACTACGGCGGCGATCGACTTTGGCGACGGCGCAGGCATGAACCTGTTTGACTTGGCTCGCGGCAAGTGGAGCGACGCCATGCTCAAGGCGACTGCGCCCGGTCTTGCGGAGAAGCTCCCACCGCTCATGCCGAGCACTACGCAAGTGGGGACTCTCGCAGAGTACTTCAGTTCCAAGTATGGACTACCGGCGCGGACGCCCGTAATCGCCTTCACGGGGGACAACCCAAGCAGCTTAGTCGGCATGGGCGCGACAGCGCCCGGCACCATGGTGATTAGCCTTGGCACGAGCGATACGGTGTTCGCTGCCATGTCCAATCCTCGGACCGATCCGCGCGGTTACGGGCACGTCTTTGGTAATCCAATGGGTGGCTTCATGTCGCTCATCTGCTTTGCCAACGGATCGCTGGCGCGCGAGGCGGTGGCACGCAAACACTCGCTCGACTGGGGTGAGTTCAGCCGCGCCATTCTCGAACGTACGGCTCCCGGCAATCAAGGCAATCTGCTGCTGCCGTACTTCGTGCCGGAGATAACGCCGAAGCTGGGCAAGCCGTCGTTCTGCGTGTTCGGCAGCGCGGAGTTCACCTCTGAACGGGATCCGGCAGCCGCGGCGCGTGCCGTCGTGGAGGCACAGGCCCTGAGCATGCGTCGGCACGCGGACTGGATCGGCGAGAAGCCCGTCCGGATCCTCGTGACCGGTGGTGCATCGCGCAACCCCGGCATTCTCCGGATCTTGGCCGACGTCTTCCAGGCAGAAATCCTACCGCTCAGCGTCGGCAACTCTTCTGCGTTAGGTGGAGCGCTGCGCGCCGCGCAGGCCGTCGAGAAACTTCCACTCGAGAAGCTCTACGCCGATTTCGTCAAGCCCGATGAGCAGCATCGCGTGCTACCGAACCCTGCTGCACGCGCCGCCTACGACGCGCTTGGACAAGAGTTCGATCGACGCATCGGCGAACTGCTCGGGTCCAAGGGTTAGCCGTCCTGTCCGTTGCTCGGGAACGCGCGACGCTCTCATGGTGTTAGCGTCGCAGCGTTCTCCTAGTATTAGTGTTGCAGTGTTCTCCTGAGTAATTAGCGTCGCAGCGTTCCCCCGAGCCGATCCGGCTTCAGCAGCAAATCGAGGGCGATGTTGATGTCGCGAGTGACCACCGTCGCGCTCTGAATTGCTTCGACGGACGTTCCCTCTTCACCCATCACGACGATACCCAGTGCCGCCACCTTCAGCATCGGCACGTCATTGTTCCCGTTACCGATTGCGGCGACGACCTTGGGTCCCAGTGCCTCAACCAAGCGCCGTTTCTCCATCCCAGTGTGAACGATGTGCACCTCCACCGGCAAGTCTGCCAGCACACTCCGGGCCGTGCCGTAAGTGTCTGCCGTCATGACAGCGATGCGTACTCGTTTCGCGAGTTGCTTGAGTCGCGCGGCAACCCCGCGTACCAAGCCAGCGTCCACGGCCAGGGTGCCGTTATAGTCGAAAACCACGTGTTCGATGCGTAGATTCTGCTTACTTCCTGGGATGATGACGTCGATGCCCGGGCGCAATCGCGCGCCGTGTTGCGCCATTTCAGTGACCGTGAGCGGCCGTCGCGATCGCGCGCCGTGTCGCGGCGGCTCAGGCACTGTACGTCGCGCGCCTGATGGCGAGCCCCGTTCCACCTCTTTGGTCACCGTGGTTCGAGGTTGGGCGCGCCGCGCTGCTCCCTCGGCGGAAGCTTTGGGTTTCGAGATACGGCGAGTCTTGCGGCGGGTCGTCATGGAATCATCCTCACGGTTTACGGATGGACGTCCTGTATGGAGGGCCTCGCGCCGAGGCCGTGGACGTCACAGTCCACACGGTAGCGTACGCCGCTCCGCTTGCCACGGCGCGTTTTCACTTTTGTTACGGTCGCGTCGCGAACCCGCGCTTGACGCCGTGTCACAGGTTCGAGATAAGGACCCATGGCTTCGTCCGTTCGCCTCCGAGGGTTGACCCGTCAATTTGTTGGGACAAGCCGGGCGGCGGTGAAAGACCTCGATCTCGACGTGTGCGAGGGTGAAACGGTCGTCTTGGTGGGGCCGTCAGGATGCGGCAAGAGCACCACTTTACGCATGGTGGCCGGACTCGATACTCCTGATCACGGCAGCATTGCGATCGGCGGGCGCGACTTCAGCCGCGTGGCCCCTCAGGACCGCGACGTCGCGATGGTCTTTCAAGGCTTCGCGCTCTATCCGCACCTCAGGGTGCGCGAGATCCTGGAATTTCCTTTGAAGATGCGACGCGTGCGGCGCGCGGAGCGAAAGGAGCAGGTGCACGCTGCCGCGGAGCTGCTTGGGATCTCCCATCTGCTCGATCGCCGTCCCCATGAGCTGAGCGGGGGTGAGCAGCAGCGCACGGCGATGGGTCGAGCTATCGTGCGGAAGCCCGAGGTGTTTCTATTCGACGAACCTCTGTCCAATCTCGACCCGGCACTTCGCGCGACACTCCGCGTCGATCTGCGCAAATTGCTCAAGCGGCTCGGCGCAACGGCGCTCTATGTCACCCATGATCAAACGGAGGCGATGACCATCGGCGATCGAATCGCGGTGCTCAAGGATGGTGCCATCGAACAGATCGGAACGCCCGAGCAAGTCTACGACCAGCCTGCAACCGCGTTCGTGGCTGGCTTCTTCGGAACGCCACCGATGAACCTTTTGCCAGTGGAGCAGCAGTCGGGTTCGGCGCGGCTCGGCGATGTCCAACTCAGTGTTCCGTCAGCTGCACCAGCGGAGTTGTGGTTTGGTGTGCGGCCTGAAGACGTTCAGGTTTTGGATCCGAACGGGACGCGCGGAGCGACAGCCACGAACGCAATGAACGGCGATCTCGTGATGTCCGGATCGGTAACCGCGGTAGAACCGCAAGGCGCCGAAACACACTTGGAGGTCGAGATTTCAGCCGGAATGCCACTGAAGACAAGGGTGCGCGGCTTTCGCGCGCCCGGGCTCGAGAGTCGCGTCACACTCGGAATCGAGCGTGATCGCGTGCGCTGGTTCGATCGCGCTACTGGGCAAGCCCTATGATCTCGCGTCGCGATTGGCTGAAGTTGGCAGCGCTCGCTGTGGCGCCTACGGCCGCGAGCTGCCAGGCCAGCTCCGTACCCACGGGGCGAAGCGTCGCGTCGCTTTGGTATAGCTACGGCGGTAGGAATAGGCAGGTGCTGAACGCGCTCGTTCAGCGCTTCAATCAGAGTCAGAGCGAACACTTTATCCACGCTGTCTATCAGGGTGACTACTATGAAGGGTTGGCCAAACTCCGCACCGCGTTGGCTGCTGGCGTCGCGCCCGCACTGAGTCACGTCATTGGCGAGGTCATTCCCTACCTTGAACAGGCCAGCGTGCTCGAGCCACTCGGCGCGTATCCCGGTGCTGCTGACTTGGACGTCATCCCAGAACTTGGACAAGAAAAGTCGTGGGTCGACGGCGGGACCCGCCCGCTCGTTGCGTTGCCCTTCAATCGATCGACCCCGATTGCCTACCTCAATGGATCGCACTTTGCGGAAGCTGGAGCCCGCGCCCCAGCCACGTGGTCCGAACTTCGCGAGCTTGCCGCTGCAATGACGCGTCGCACGGGTGGCCGCGTCGAACGATACGGCTTCGGCTGCCCCATTGACTGGTGGTTTTGGAACGCATTGCTAGGGCAAGCGGGTGGTCAAGTCGTGGAAGCGGACGGAACCGTGTCGTTGGGCGCAGAAGCAGGCGTGCGCGCCGTCGAGTTCTGGCAGACGCTCGTGCACCGCGATTGCAGCATGAAGCTGCCTCCGGGTCGCGACTACGACGCGTGGGAAGCGACGAACAAGGACTTCCTTTCGGGCAACACCTCCCTGATCTGGACCTCGACGGCTTTTCTCAGCTACTTGGAGCAAAATGCGCGCTTCCCCGTGATCGCGGCGCCTCTGCCGGGCGAACAGCGGCGTGCGGTTCCAACGGGGGGAACTCATTGGATTCTGCTTCGACAGGCCCCGCCTGTTGCTAAGGAATCGGCTTGGGCCTTTCTGCGCTTCATGCACCAACCCGAGCAGGTGATGCACTGGGCGACTTCTACCGGCTACCTGCCGGTAACCCGCACGGCGGTCCAACGCCTGGAGCGACAAGGCTACTACCAGAAGCACCCGAACGCGCGCGTTGCCGTCGATCAACTCACCGTGGCTCGGCCCTGGCCGTGGTCGCGCGATCTGTTTCGGATCCAGCGCGAGATCGTGAGTCCACGCCTGGAAAGCGCCGTGTTCACGAATGTGAACGCGCGCGCGTTGCTGGACGAGGCGCGCCGTTTAGCTCGCCGCGAGGGGACATGAAGCCGCGACGCTGTTCGATTGCTCGCACGAGGGCTCACGCCGTCGCGCGTCTGAACCTTTCTCTGCGAGAGCCAGCGAAATCCCGCCGCACGCTCACTTCTGGCGAGGGTCGATGAAACCGCGACGGTCCCTCGATCCCTACTGGATGCTGCTCCCCACGGCGGTGCTGCTCGGTCTGTTCTTCTTCTATCCGCTTGGGGTCGCTGCGTACACGAGTCTATTCGAGTGGGACTTACTCACTCCCCCGCGCTGGGTCGGGTCCGAAAATTATCGCGTGTTGTGGTCAACCGGGGAGCTTCGGATCGCCTTTACGAACACGCTCACGTTCAGTGCCGTCGTCGTTACCTTGGGCGTGACTCTCGGGCTAGGCTTGGCGCTGGCCCTGAATCGACCGGGTCGGTTTGCGGGTTTCGTGCGGAGCGCCATCTTCAGCGCATACGTGATCTCGTGGGTCAGCGTGGCCCTGCTGTGGCTCTGGGTACTCGATTCGAGTGCCGGAGTTCTGACGCACTGGGTTCGGAGTGTGGGGCTCACTCCCTTGGATTGGCTTGGAGATCCCGATGTGGCTCTGTACACGTTGTCTGGGGTTACCATCTGGAAAATTGCCGGATACTCTCTGGTCCTATTCCTGGCGGGGCTGCAAGACGTTCCCCTCTCGCTTCACGAAGCGGCTGCCTTGGACGGGGCCAGAAGCTGGTCGCGATTTTGGTATGTCACCTTTCCGTTGCTGCGCCCAACTACGGCGTTTGTCGGCACTACCAGTCTGATTACGAGCTTCCAGGTGTTCGATGTCGTGCGAGTCATGACTCAGGGTGGACCCGTGCATTCGACGACCGTATTCGTCTACGCGATCTACGAGCAGGTCTTTCGTGATCTACGCGTTGGGCGAGCGAGTGCACTCGTGGTGGTGTTCTTTTCCATGCTCTTGGTGCTCACTGGGATTCAGCTGTGGGCGTGGCGCGCGCGCGCCCTGCACGCGAGAGGACGGTAAGGAATGATCGTCCACTGTGCAATGATCCTAATGCAGCGAGGGAACGGTGAAACCGCGCGTGTTGGCGCCGTCCGAGTGCAGCGCACGCAGGGCAACGGAGTGCGTCACGTTGGCGCCGTCCGAGTGCAGCGCACGCAGGGCGACAGCACGTGTAACGTTCACGCTGCCGGAGGCAACCCATGACGCTCTCTGCGCGCAGTGCCGGAGCACGCCGTCCAATCCGTCGCGGGCTGATTAACCTCGCCCTATTGGTTGTCGCGCTCGTATGGCTGCTTCCCTAT
>JBLNFG010000073.1:0-3361 GCA_050263495.1 Myxococcales bacterium
CTTGTAGGCAGTTGCGCTAATCGCGTTACTTTTCGATGACGCCGAGGATGTCGTCCTCGCGCAGAATTAGGTGCTCTTCACCGTCGATCTTGACCTCAGTGCCGCTGTACTTGCCGAAAAGCACGCGATCGCCCGCCTTGACATCGAGAGCCCGCACCTTGCCGTCCTCTTGAACTTTGCCGTTGCCAACCGCAACGACCTCACCCTCGACGGGCTTTTCCTTGGCCGTATCGGGGATGATGATTCCGCCCTTGGTCTTCTCTTCTTCTTTGACCCGCTTGACGATGACGCGGTCCTGCAGTGGTCGAATCTTCATGATCGAGGTTCCTCCGGTATTGCTTGCTGCTGAAGTTGAGGACGTCGGTGGCCCAAAAAAGCCCCCCGCGCACCCTGCCCAGCTGAACACCTGCTCATCTTTGCGAAAAGACAGGGTATTTCGGGAACCGTCAGCACTCGTTAGGGGTGAGTGCTAATCGGCGTGCGCAGCAACGTGGGCACGGAGGTGAGGCCTGTCAAGGCTCGAAGGAAGATTGGCCTTTTGGTCTGTGCGTCGCGTTGGACAGCGCGGACCGAACGTCGCGATAGCATTCAGGAACGCGAGCCTGGCGTCACATCAGTCATTCGGCCGATGCGAGCGCGGCGTTGCGATTCAATGGACGAACCGCTCGGGGCCCGGCGCTGGCTCGGAGCGATGCACTGCAGCTGACACATTCCGTGGGGGTTGCAGACGTGAGAGAGTCTGGGCAGAATTATTAGCTGGCGGTGAAAATGGCGCTGCAAGCAAATCGCTCCGATCCATCCAGCCCGTCCAAGCCGGAAAGGCCCACGGATTCCGTTATCTTGGGTGGCCTGGAAGACCAGCAGGGCTGGGCCGCCGAGGCGTTGTATGACGCCGTCGCTCCAGTGGTCAGCCGCACTTTGCTGCGAGTTCTGCAGCGTCGGGGCAATGACTTCGAAGAGCTGGCTCGGAAGAGTTTCGAGCAAATAGTCCGGACGATTGCGGAGCACCAGTTTTGGGTGGAATGCAGTCTCACGGTTTGGGCAGCTGTCATCACCGTGCGCGTGGCGATTGACGCTCTGCGCTCCCGCGAACGGGAGCGTCATGAGCTAAGATCCGAGCCGCCCGACTCAACGCCAGACCGCGACCTGGGTTCGCTGCGGCTCGCAACGGATCCCCCGTCAGGTGACCGCGAATCTTGCCAGCGACGCGTGTCTGTCGACCATCTGTTTCAGGCTCGAACCGAAACCGTGAAAATGCAGCGGCACCTGGTCATGATGCAAGCGGAGTTAGCGGAAATCGTGTTTCTGCACGACGCGATGGGTATCGAGCTCGAGGATGTGGCGCACGTATTGGGGGTGACGGGCCCAGCTGTGCGTTTGTGTCTGGCGCAAGCGCGTCAGGAGCTGCTTCAATTGGCGGCGCACCCACTATGACCAACCACGCGACTGAGCCAACGCGCGAAGCGTTGGCCGCGGCATTTCCAGAGCGGCCGATTGCGGCTCCCGACGGGGGTTGGCTCGCCGAGAAGAAGCGGGTAGTCACTGAGATTCAAGCGGCGCTCGCACGGCCCCGATCGCGACGTCGTCGTTCCGCCTCGGGTTTCCACTGGGGCGAGGCTCTCGCGGTGGTGGGGCTTTCGCTCGGGTTAGCCTTCGTCGTTGGGCGAATCATTCCGGGTCCACTGAGAGACTTACCTGCGCAGGCATTCCAAGCGATTGACAGTAAGGGGCGTGTGCTGTGCGACCGCAACGACGGCAAGCACTGGACCACGTGCGACCCGTTGTCTGACAAAGCATTTGTCGGGCTGCGCACGCTTGAACAGGGCATGGTCACGGTCAAGTCCGTGGCGGGCGTGCGGCTGCGGCTCGAAGCATTCTCGACCCTCTTGATGGCTGATCCGAGTAACGCGGCGGCGGCTAGCCGGGTCACGCTATCCGAAGGGAGTATGGACGTAATGGTCCCGACGTTGGCACCCAATCATCGGTTCTCGGTGGTTACGCCCAACGCGACATTGACCGTTCTTGGCACCGCGTTCACGGTCGAGGTGAAGAAGGGCTCGAATCAACCGAGCCAAACCTGCGTCCGATTGCGCGAAGGTTCGATCTCGATTCACACCGTTGGCCGCGACCTCGATCTCGTCGCGCCCGCCACGTGGGGTTGCAGCGTCATCTCGAATCGAGGTGAGGTGATTGCAGCAAGGGATCGACCCAGCGCTGAGCCGTCCAAAGCAGCAGCTCGGTCTGATGGGCGACGCAGCGCCACCAAGCGCAGCCCCCCTGCGGCGCAGATCCGAGCCGCACAGTTGCAGCCGAATCGGCTACTCAGGCGCGGGCTTGCGGCTGAGCAGCGTAAGGACTGGGTAGCGGCAGAACGGCTGCTGCGGAACCTGTTGACGCTCTATCCAGACTCAGGCGCTGCAGTGCAAGGCAGGTTGGCGCTCGAACGAGTTCACAGCCAAAAGCCCGAGCCTGCGAAGGGAGAAGCATTGGGCGCGGAATTGCCCAAGCCGGAGACGTCCAAGGCTGAAGCTGTTGGAGCGGAAATCCCAAAGGCGGAAAGTGCCGAGTCACCCAAGGATGCAGCCGCAGCACCAAAGCTCGAGCCGGAGCAAGCGGACTCGAAGACTGAGCTGCACGCAAATGACGCACTCAAGGAAAAGCCGGCGGCGCCGTAGCGCCCGAGTCCCAATGCGGTCGAATCGCGACCACGGTTGCGGCCTATCGCTCGCGTCTTGACGTAAGTGCCCTTGGGTCCCAAATCTCGTTGAGCCAGATGCCAATCCGAAAAATTGCTCAGCTCGGAGAGCCCGTCCTGCTGAAGACCGCGCGAGCACTTCGCGTCGAAGAGCTCGCGTCTCCGGAGATTCGGCAGCTCATCGCGGACATGGTCGAGACATTGCGCGACAGTGGCGGGGTCGGGCTTGCGGCGCCCCAAGTGTACGCATCGGTACAGTTGGTTCTGATCGAGATAGGACTGAATCCTCGTTACCCAGGTGTCGACGAGAATCCAATGACCGTGCTCGTGAACCCCCGCGTGACGCCACTCGTGGAACTCAGGGACGGCAAACCAGCGCCGGAGGATTCCATGTTCGTGTATGAGGGCTGTCTCTCGGTCGCGGGCATGCGCGGACGTGTTGCACGTCCGCGAAAGGTCCGCGTCCAGGCGCTCGATGAGCAAGGCAATGCCGTCGAATTCGTGTGGGAGGGGTTTCGAGCCGTCGTGGTGCAACACGAGACGGACCACCTAAATGGCACACTTTACGTGGATCGAGTCGATCCGCGCACGCTCATGTTCAACCGCGAATACGAGCGCTACGTTCCGCCAGAGCTGCGGGTAGTAGACGGTGCAGCTGCGCCTGAC
>JBLNFG010000074.1:0-5358 GCA_050263495.1 Myxococcales bacterium
CGAACGCCGGCAGCTGACAAGGTCCGGTTCTCTCCGACGGAGAGGTTCATTTCTTCTTGGGTCTGACGCACCGCTCCTTGGGTGGTGTCGGCGGCCGCGTGATCGGGTGGAGGTTGAGCCAACCCTGAAGTTGGAGCTAGCAAGACCAACCCTAGCGACCCCAGCCCAAGCAACACCACCGCGTTGGCGATCGTCCCAGACCTAGCGCTGGCTCCGCATAAGAGGCGTGACGTTATCCGTCGCGTCGGTCTCGCATTGTCGGGTGGTGCAGTCTGCATGATGTTCTCGCTTCCTCAGAAAGGCTTCAGCAATCGATGTGCCAATGACTCGGCGAGCATGTTTACCTGGGCGGAGTGCATCTCGGCGGACTCACCTCCGGGCGCCAAGGACGCCAAGGACGCCAAAAATTGGCTCGAAATCGCGTCCAAGCGAGGACGTAAACTCATCGATGGCCAGCGCGCGGCGATCGCGCGCCGTTGCGCGTGGACAGGGCGAATGAACGAGTTGAGAATGCTGAGCAACTCCGTTTCGCAACCTTGGGTTGCTGCCGCAAGCCCAGATTGCCGAAGTACCGCTCGGTACTCCCAGACTGGTAGCCGTGGCAAGTGCCTTGGCGTACTCATTTCTCTTCCCTCTTGGTCATGCGTGTAAGCTGCTCCTCCCACCTGCCCGCAGCGCGGCTGCGCGCGAGGACAGGTTTGGGAGGAGCAAGCGCCGGCGAAGACGGCGCGGTGGTGGGCAGGAGAGACTGCCTAAGACTCATTCATCGGTGTACACGTACTGGGCCCCTTGATACGGGTACGTCGCTGCGGCGGTGAGTGGCCGTCGCGTGCCTCCACACACAAGACCGAGGCCGCCCAAAAGGCATTCGAAAGGTGCCGTCACTCTAGCTGTGACGTAATTCTCGGAGGGCGAGATGGTAACCGTGACCTTTGGCTTTTGCACGAACTGCGCACTTGCCGCGAGGACGAGTGCCGCTGAGAGTTCGACATCGGTCTTACGTAGACCAACAAATTGATGCACTGGCGCACCGTCGTAGAAAGCTGGATCATCCGGCAATACGACGGCAGCTGCCCGAACGGCGACCGAAGCGGCGCGCTTTACCATGAGCTCACCCATCCAGAGCTCGAGCAATTGCCAGACCACAAACGCCGAAAAGAGTACCGGCAAGAGCGCGATCAGGTACTCAACGTAGACTGCACCCTGAGTGGCTCGCAACTGCCGCAAAGGGGCGTTCCGAATCACGGATGCCACCTTTGCGCTACTGCGACCAGTAGCGTCCCAAGGAAGATGGACGGACCAAACGGCAGCGAAGTCAGCCGAGACCCGGGCATCGGGCGCCGTCGACTCTTGGGCAAAAAAGGGTTGGTGATCAGAATGGCGGTATTCCCGAGGAGCCCCGGCAGTTGTCCCTGCCATGCAAGTTGAATCGGAGCGCACAGAGCTGCCAAGACGAAGGCGAAGAGTTCGACTTGGATTCCAAGCCGTGGCCCTAGGCTGGCACCCACTACTGCGAGGAGTTTGACGTCTCCCCCTCCCATGGCGCCCATTTGAAACATGAACACGGGCACGATGGCGCAAATCAGCGTGCCGAGAAACCACGAAAGGCCGGCGCTACCAACGGCGCGACCCAAAGGACTACCCGTTGCGCAGTCGACGGAAATCGATGTTGCGAGGTGGGCTATCGATCCCACCGTGAAACCCAAAAGTACGAGCCAATTCGGAATGTGACGCGTGCGCACATCAATCAGCGCCGCACTCGCGGTAATAGCAGTGAGCGGCAATAGAATCAGCTCGGTGGAAGTCATAATGAGAACTCCGTTCTTGGTTAGGGATCCCAAACTGATGCAGTCGTTTGGGCCACACGGACGCTGTGCCGAACTGCGCTTCAACGTCCCGTCCGAGTCAGGCGCACGGCGAGATCGTACGCGGCCGCCGCCCCCCTGAGTGCGGCCTCCAAACAGAACCCATACCTGCAAAAGGAAGATCGGGGCCCACGTTGCACGCGAGCCTCCGATCCAGGAGTGTTGGCATTAGCCGCCGATGGATTGAATCTTTCCTGCTTGGTCGCCAGCCTTGGAGTTAATGCCGTCCGCAATCTGCTGCATCGCGGCGATTCCAGCGAGCGCGACTACCCCCACCAACACGAGGTACTCGACGAAGGATGCGCCGCGGGTGTCCTTGGATAGGCGGCTGAGTTTGCGAGCAAAGGTGAGCTTGGAAGCAGAATTCTCGGAGGTCTTGATGTTGTTCATGGTGTTCATTCCCTTGTGTCTAAACAATCGTCTTACGCAGATGGTTGATACGGCGACTCGCGTGGCACAGAGTAAACACGAGTCCTGACAGCACCGAGCTCACCGAGTGCCGCGGTCACCCAGCTGACGATGCCGCGCACACTAGGTTCGTCGGCGAACGTCGCGCGAATCGTCGAACTCGGTAGCGCGCTGAGCTTGACTCTTGATTCGCTCCGTCGCGCGTCATGCCGAGGCTAATCGCAAACCCTGTGCCACAACGAGAATGCCGCAATTCGAGTCGTAGGGCGTGGTTGGCAACCGGTAGTTGCGAGAAGAGGTTGCGACTGGGTAGGCATCGGTTGCGCCGCATTGCTCGCAAACACTCAACGCCAAATGGCGGCCAGGGCGTAGCGCCCGAAAGTGCGTCGGGATTGAAGCGGCACGACTCAGTCGGGGACGCTCGACGAAGAGGGATAAAGCGCTCATCACGGTGCGGGCTCAGCGCCTCCCCAAATTGACAATGCCCGTGAGACGTTGGATTCTCGGGGCTTTGGGTTTTGGCGGCGCGGTGAAGGTCTGTTGAAACAAGTACAGATCGTCGTGCTGGGCGACCTCAAAGCGCACGCTTGGATTGTGTGGACGCAGCTGCGGATTCTTCGAGGTGTCGAGGCTAACCTCGATCGTGTCTTGGGGGGCGCTCCTCAGCATGAAGTGGGTGGCCCCAGCGCTGTCCGTGCGAGCAACCTCTTGCCCGAGGTAAAGGACAGGGAGGTTGGGTCCTTTCTCCGCGCGAACCGCCACCACCACACTGCGAAGCAACGGCTCGCAGCGGGCGGGATATTCGGGCCTTTTCGCTGACTCCGAGACTCGCCGCAGGACCACTGCAATCGGTTGTTGCGGCGAACGGTAGCCTTCAGGGCAGAGTACCTGGAACGCGTGGGTTTGCCCTTCGGTACCGCGCAACGTGACGGATAACTCGCCGTGCGCATCGGTCCGGCCGAGCTCGCGGTTGCCGAACAGGATCCTAGCGTCGGTGACTGGCTGTCCTGGGTCGCCATGTACATTCACCAAGACGTCGTAGGTTTGCAGGACGGGCTTGCCCGCACAACCGTGGCACGACAGGGCAAGCAATAGTGCGGACAACACGCCAGAGCGGTGCACAAGGGACAATGGCCTCATGTTGGAGGACTATTCACAGCACATGCCGAGGCAAAACGTCGGCCGGCGTCGCGCTTCGAGCCTGCTTCACGTCAGTGATGCAATCGCCAGTTGCAGGCTTCGGTTGCCCTGCACCTTTGGGTTGCCGGGCGGAGATCCGTTAACGAGGGCCAGTAGTTCCGATGTCCAATTTGGGTCGAGGCATGTCCAATTTGGGTCGAGGCATGTCCAATTTGGGCCGAGGCATGTCCAATTTGGTCGAGGCATGTCCAATTTGGGCCGAGGGCATGGGCGAGTCATAGGGTCCACCAGGCGTTCACGTGATTGCCTGGAGCCAGGCGTGCCGATCTGGAAAGGCAGTGGTACGCGGCGTGCAAACTGTAGGTGACCGTCGAGCGGAAGGCATGATGCCGTCTGCTTCGAAGGAGTCATTGCGCGCGCGCGAGGGGCAGCCCGGAACGGCAAGTTGACCATCGTGTGCCGCCACTTTGGATCGGCGAGCTGCGCTCGTCTCCATTCACGTCCCGCATCCACCAATGATGCGGAGTTCAAGGTTCAGCGGAGGCCCTCATGCGACTCGGTGAATGCTTCAAATCAGCTCTTCATTCCTTCAAATCCTACGCGGGCGTACTCGTGCTCACGTCCCTAATCCTATCCGTGACCGAGTTGATGCTAAGCCTACTGTTGGTCCTTGCGCTCAAAGAAGTAGGGGTTGTTCTAAGCTACGCGCTTACTGGCGTATTCTGGGCCTGCTACTTGGCAATGGCGCGTGGTGCGGTGCGTGAGCAGATGCCCAGGATTGCCACGGCCATCTCGCCCATCGTTCGCCAACCGCTCAGCTACCTGCTCGTGGGGCTTGCGATCTACTCGGGGCTCATGGGCTTCGGAATCGGTGTGTTTGTCACCGCGACTTTGTTCATGTTCGCGCCCCTAGGCGTTTTAGACGGAAGCAACCCTTGGCAGGCACTCTCGCGCAGCAAAGACGTCGTATTGGCTCATCCCGGTGAGGCCATTCTGCTCTGCCTATTCCTCACTGCGCTGAACTTCGTCGGCATGCTGGCGCTCTTCGTCGGGTGGCTCGTAACCATGCCGCTTTCGGCGCTGTTGATTGTGCAGGCATACGAACTTGCGTCGAGCGAGCCCCTGAATCGCCAGTTGCGGGGGTGTCATGCATAGGCATACTAGCGAGACGCGCGAACACGGTGGCAGCGTGCCGGATGTCCGCGAACAGGATGACCGCCGTTCACCGAAGAATCGCGAACGTGATAGCAGCGTAACAGAGAATAGAACGGAGCTTTCGCCTAATCTGGCAGGCGAGTGTCGGTTGCCCGGAGCTCCGCAATTTGCCGACGCAGCAGCGCGTTACCTCGAGAGCAGACCAGCTCAATCGCGTCAGGGGGCCGCGAACCAGCGACGAAGCGAGTCAGGTTTCCACCGAGCGGTCCAGCGCGGGGCTAGCTACGTCGAGCACTTGGTGCTGATTGGGATCCTTGCACTCGCGTTGATCGGTGCTTTCCGCGGCATGCAACAGGCATACGCGAAGCTGTCGAGCGACGAGGGCAAAGCGATCGCGACGTTCGAGTGGTCTCGCTCGACGGGCGAGAGTGCGGGGTCCGCGTTGCAGGCGCTAAACGACTCTGGCGAACCCGATCCGAAGGACTCAGACAGCAAGAAGAAGTGCGACGGATGGTGGGATTGCGCCAAGGAGCACACCAAGGACTTCTTCGTCGAATTCGGTAAGGCCGCCAAGGATGACGTCGTGGGGATGGTCACCGGAACTGTCACGCTCGTCCACAATCTGGTAACCAATCCGAAGGGCGTTTACGACGATGCAAAAGCGCTCGTCGACGCGATTCGCGATGACCCTGTAGGCGCTCTTAAACAGCTCGTTTGGGACGAGGAAAGCAGCAAGCTTTGGGCAAGTGGCGATTACGGCGGAGCCATAGGTCGGACCTTCTGGAACGTC
>JBLNFG010000075.1:0-4632 GCA_050263495.1 Myxococcales bacterium
ACCCGTTCCACGCTCAGTATTGTGGACAGCGCGGCGACTACTCTCCGCAGTCGATCGTCCGCGGCTAACTTTGGCAGTCGCATGAAGTCGAGCACAAGACGATTCTCCACCACTTCCACGAGAATCGCCGGACGAGTTGGCAAATGAGCAACCAACTTGGCGATACGGGTGAGATCGAGTGCCCCCGACTGAATGAGAGCAGCCAGTGGGGTAAGCTTACCGTTCCCCAGCAGTCGGATTTTGACGTCGTCGAGCGCAACCACGACGCGCAGTTCTTGGTGTGAGATCTTCACTTCATGCACGGTAAGGATCGCAGAGCCGCGCAGCTCGGTCTCCATTTCCGTCACGGTGGCAGTGACTCGGATGCCTGGCGGCACTGCCTCGAGTTCGACATCTTTTGGCCCTTTTTCCCCGGCGATCTGCGGAATGAGCCACTTGAGAGCAAGCAGAGGTACACCGAAGCGCATGTGGCGGGCTTGACGCGCCGCTCGAAGGAGCTCTTCCGGGTGTTCACGAAGGTATGCTGTCAGGCCCAGCAGGACGTTCTTCTTCTCGAGCATTGAGCGCGCGCAGCATACGCGATTCCTCGGTGACCAGGATCAAGCTTTCGCGAGCCGCGCCTCCCGAGTCCCCGATGTCGGGTCCGCAGCGCAGCGGCTATGGGCACACGCGCCCAGCCCCTCTAGGCTAGCCTCTTCCAAGGCCGCGGGCCCCGCTGTGCACTCGGGTTCCTCCCAAACAGAGCATTGGTTTCGCCCACGTCGCGAATCTCGATCAAGTTCCTGAGAGGATGGCCGTTCAGTGTTGCGACGATTTCGATGGAGACAGGTCGTCAACGCCACCCCAAAAGTGCTAGGGCGCAAATCTTCTATTCGCTCGGCACGCTACCAACGCACGAACCTACCACATCGATGATCCCCAAGCGAAGCGACAAACCCAAAGACCATAACGACCGCGCGGCGGCCAAGCTTGCTTCGTCTCCAATCGATTCGACATCGACCGGGGGGGGCGAAGACCGCGAGCTTGAGCTTACTGTGGGGGAAGAAGAGCAGTGCTTGGATCGGATTCTAAAGCACGCCGAGCAACGACGCAGTACGCCTTCAGATCGGCCATTGACCGCGTCCGATTACGACGCGCAACTCTTGGCACTGCGGGATGAGCTTTCTACGGCCCGGCTCGAAGACGTCCCGCCCCTACTCGAGCAAATGGAGCGACTGCAAAGTCTGGCTGATCAGCGACGCAAGGAACAGGCTCAGGGCAGCCTAGATGTTCGCTCTCCCTACTTCGGGCGCATGGTGCTCGAAGAGAGCGCACGCAGGCGTGAGGTTCTGATCGGCCGAGGTACGTACCTCGACACAAAAGCCGGTATCCGCATTGTCGACTGGCGCGATGCCCCAGTAAGTCGGCTGTATTACCGCTATCAGGAAAGGGACGACTATAGCGAGGTCTTCGGCGGAAAGGTTGTCGAAGGGGAGGTCATCACCCGCCGGAGTCTCTCAATCGTGGAAAGCCAGCTGCGGCGCATCGGTTCTCCGCAGGGCACCTTTGCTCGCATGGCGACGGGGGGCTGGCGACGGCTGGATATGGCGTCTACCCAATTGCGGGGAGGCGAAGGTACTGCTACTCGTCCAGAGCAGCGACCGCGCGGCGCCCTCGGCGTGGGTGATTCTGCGCTCAGCGATGATAAATCGCTGCGGGAAATCACCGCTCTCATCGATCCTCGGCAGTTCGATCTCATCACACGACCTGACTCCGGTCTGGTGGTGATTCAAGGTGGTGCAGGCAGCGGGAAAACCACGATTGGCTTGCACCGACTTGCCTATCTAGCCTTCAACGACAAGCGGCGATTTCGACCCGATCGGATGCTAGTGGTGGTGTTCAACGACGCACTGTGCCGATACATCGCACAGGTGTTGCCATCGCTTGGCGTCGAAGGTGTTGCCATACGTACGTACGGCGATTGGGCGGCACGGTTGCGCACCACTCACCTGCTCGGGCTTCCGACAGAGTATGCCGCAGACACGCCCGGCTCCGTTACTCGATTCAAAAAGCACCCAGCCATGCTGCGCTGGATTGACGAGTACATCGAGGCCATCGATCAGCATTTCGAGCGAGAACTTCAGTCTGCCGCAGCCAGAGCTGGTCAGACGGCGGCCGCGCAGCGTGTGGTGGACGAGTGGCGGAGTTCGAAGAGCCGACCACTGCGGCACCGAGCCCATGCTCTGCTTTCCCTGACGCGTGAACAGGCGGAGTCGCTGGGTACAGACCTTCGCGTTGCTGTCGAAAGAATCGCCAATGCGGCAGACGCACGAGGCAAGGACGTCGTCTCCGCCTGGTCGGAACTGCTGACGGATCGAGAGCGAATCCAAGCGGCATTTTCTCGGCATGCCCCCGGTCAGTTCAGCGCAAACGAACTGGCTCGTATCCACGAATGGTGTTCGCTGCATTGCGGCAAGGTCATCTCCGAATTGGAGGCGCGCCGCGAGGGCGGATTCGCTGCAAAGGAAGCTGAGTCGGAGCCGCGTCCCGGTCGCAAGGAACGGCGGGCTTCGGAGCCCGCGCCTGCTTGGGAGGAGGTTCCGCGCGACGTAGAGCGCGAGTCCGAAGCGCGGAGACGCAACGACAGCGAAGACCCAGATCCACTCGACGCCAACGATGATCGTAGCCAGGGGATTGACGGCGCATCGGTCGAGGAAGCAGCCGTCCTCGATCGTGAGGACGATACCTTGCTATTGTCGCTGCACCAACGGCTTCGAGGCCCACTCTTGCGCGGCAGTAAGGCCCGTGAAGCCCTCATCTACGAACATGTTCTCGTCGATGAGGCACAGGATTATAGCCCCGTCGAGTTGGCGGTACTGCTTGGCACCGTGAGCTCGGGCCGCAGCGTGACGCTCGCTGGAGATACGGCCCAACGAGTGCTCCTAGACAACGGCTTCTCGGACTGGGACACGGTGCTAGGCGAACTCGGTCTCTCGCACGTCGAGATCGAACCGCTGCGAATCAGCTACCGCTCAACCCAGGAAATCATCGACCTCTCGCACGCGGTACTCGGCCCAATTGCGCCAGAGCATCCAGGTGTGGCGGTGCGGCGTGGTGCTCCCGTCGAGCTCTTTCGGTTTGCTCACAGTGGCGATGCTGCCGGGTTCGCTGCCGAGCAGCTGCGCGCCCTAATGACGAACGAGCCACGCGCGTGCGTTGCCGTAATCGCCCGATTCCCCGAGCAAGCGGATGCGTTCTATGACGTGCTTGATAAAGGTGAAGTGCCTCGGTTGCGCCGAATCGCCGATCAGGACTTCCCGTTCAAGCCAGGTGTCGACGTTACCGATGTGCGGCAAGTCAAAGGGCTCGAGTTCGATTACGTTGTGCTCATTGATGTGAACGTCGACGCCTACCCAGAGACTGAGGAGGCTCGGCATCTGCTGCACATCGGGGCCACGCGTGCCTCCCATCAGCTCTGGATCCTGACGACGGGTGAACCGTCACGGCTGCTTCCCGAGGATCTCCGCGAAAGGGCGCTTTAGTCGTGGCGGCAGCGGGGACGCAACGGACCCGCCGCATACTTTGGCCGGAGAAAGCCGCACCCACGCCGCTGGATCGAGTCCTGCGCACGTCGCTTGACGACGCACCTTGGGCATTCTGTCGTCGCTTGGTCGAAACCGGAAAGGTTCGTGTCGGCGGAGTGATCGCGTCGGACTCACGCGCACTGGTTCCGCCGAATACGGAAGTCGTCATTGATCCCAACGCGGCGAGGCCAGGCCGACGCAGCTTAGAACCAGTCCGGCTGGTTTTCTTTGATGCCCAGGTCGTGGTCGCAGACAAACCAGCTGGAATCAGCACAGTTCCGTATGATCCCGCAGAGCGCGGGACCTTTGACGAGATGGTACACGGAGCGCTCGAACGTGTGAGCCATCGACGACTGCCTCCCTTGGGTGTCGTGCATCGAATCGACAAGGAGACCTCCGGCTTGCTCGTGTTCGCTCGGACAACGACCGCCAAGCGTCACCTCAAGCAACAATTCCGGTTTCACACCAATGATAGGATCTACTTGGCGCTGGCTCTAGGGGCGGTGCCTTCGCAGACCATCCGGTCGCGACTCATCGAAGACCGCGGGGACGGTCGACGCGGATCAACTCACCATCCGACCCTGGGCCAAGAAGCCATCACCCATGTCGAACTTGTCGAGCGACTGGGTTCGGTGTCCCTCGTCCAATGTCGTCTAGAGACGGGCAGAACGCACCAAATTCGAATACACCTGGCGGAGGCTGGCCATCCCTTGCTCGGTGAGAAAGTCTACGGGGGGCACGAAGCGCGGGAAGCGGCAGTCCTCAACCAAGCGCCACGGTTGATGCTGCATGCAATGCGGCTCGCCTTTACTCACCCAACGCGCGAGGAGAGACTCAGCTTCGACGCGCCATTGCCCGACGATTTTTCGCAGCTTGTGACGAAGCTACGTGCCCCGCGCCGCTAGTCGAACCTTTGCCGCGCGCCGCTAGTCGACCCTTTGCCGTGAGCCGCTAGTCGAACCTTTGCCGTGAGCCGCTAGTCGAACCTCTGCCGTGAGCCGCTAGTCGAACCTCTGCCGTGAGCCGCTAGTCGAACCTCTGCCGTGAGCCACATGGCGCCCGCTCTCCC
>JBLNFG010000076.1:0-5513 GCA_050263495.1 Myxococcales bacterium
CGGGATACCGTTTCGACCGGACCGGTCATCTCTTGCACCTAAGAAACCCGAAGCGTTTCGAGCACATCTTGGCTTTGCTTGAGGAGCCCCCTCTTCAAGTTGCGAGTCACAGTATGGTCTACTCGGAGGGCGTCTACACGCGTTATCCCTTTCAATCGAACACGCTCGGTCTGCCACCCGAGGTAGCGTACGCCTGTGTCGTCGACTTCTTACGTGCGCAATCTTCGCCACCGAGTCATCCACCTACAAACTTCGAGGAGTATTGCCGCGCGCATTTCGGCAATTCGATCTCGGAGCGTTTCATGCTCCCGTACAATCGACGGCTCTGGGGCGTAGAGCCTCGAGAAATCAGCAGTGCGTGGTGCGATCGTTTTGTCCCGGTGCCCACCGTCGAGGACGTGATCGCAGGCGCCGTTGGTCACCAGACTCGAGAATTGGGCTACAACGCTACTGGTATCTATCCACAGAACGGGATCGGCGAGTTGTCTTCAGCCATTGGTCGACAGCTGAAGAACCTGAAGCTGCGCGCGAGCCCTAAGCGCATTGATTGGCGAACTCGGACCGTAGAATTCGACGGATGGTCGGCTAGCTACCAAGCGCTCATCAGCACTATTCCTCTGCCGGTCCTCTTGAGATTACTGTGCGATCTGCCAGAGACAGTTGCTCAGGCGGCAAAGCTTTTGACGTGCACACCGCTTTACTACCTCGACGTGGCGCTACGTCGTCGTCCGCAAGTCGAGATGCACTGGACCTATCTTCCCGAGGAACGATTTCCGTTCTATCGCGTCGGTAACTACGCCGCTTTCTCGCCCCGCATGGCTCCTGACGGCGGAGCTGGACTCTACCTTGAGCTAGCAGCCCGCGAGGAACCCGAGCTTCCACGACTGTGGCCGGCGATCGAGTCCTGCCTGGTCGAGTTGCGCCTAATCCGGTCTGCCTCAGACGTCGCGTTTTGTCGACTTCGACACCTTGAGTACGCTTACGTCATCTACGATCAGCACCGAGACTCGGCGCTCTCCACCATCAATGACTTCCTCCGTTCCGAGCACATCATCGCCGCAGGGCGTTACGGAGCTTGGAACTACTCATCGATGCAGGATGCTCTGGAGTTTGGCGAGCAGGCAGTCTGCACAGCACAAGAGATCATGACATGACAGCGTTGCCGACCGTCTCCATCGTGATTCCAGTCCACAACGAGGAAGCAATCCTACACGCCGCAGTCGTCGACTTACGGGAGCGGCTAGAAGACGCATCGTACGCTTGGGAGCTCATCCTTTCAGAAAATGGTTCCAGCGATCAGACGGTTGCGGTGGCAACCGCGCTAGCGTCGAAGTATCCGAACATCATCGTGCTGCATACGCCCGAGCCCAACTATGGTCGCGCGTTGCGCGTCGGGATCGAGCATGCCCGCGGTGAGATCGTGATTTGTGACGAGATCGATCTCTGCGACACCGAATTCCATCAGCGAGCGATCCAATTGCTCGAGAGTTCACCGGTCGACCTAGTGATCGGTTCAAAGCTATTGAGCGGCGCCAGCGACGAGCGTCCCTTCTTGCGCCATGCGGCAAGCCACCTCTATTCAAAGTTGCTGCGTTGGACGCTCGGGTTCCAGGGCACGGACACGCACGGGCTCAAAGCCATGCGACGCTTGTCCGTGCTTCCCGTTCTGGCAACATGCGTCGTCGACCGCGACGTCTTTTCGAGCGAGCTCGTGATTCGCTCGGAGCGGGCGCGCTTGAGAGTTCTCGAGATTCCAATTCGCGTCATGGAGAAACGTCCACCAACGATCAATCTGATTCGGCGCGTTCCGCACGTAATAAAGAGCGTTGCACGCCTGGCTTGGGCGCTGCGGCAATGAGCGCGAACTCTCGATCCGGCGCCCCCGCCCTGCCTATCGACTCGTTGCTCGATGATCTGGTGCAGACCTGTGCAACGAGCCACTGCTGCGTCATTGAAGCGCCCGCTGGAGCGGGAAAAACAACGCGTATTCCTCCCGCACTCTTCCGATCCCAACTGTGGACGGGGGAGACATGGGTTGCCGAACCCCGCCGCATTGCCGCACGGTTGATGGCGCATCGCGTGGCCAGCGAGATGCAGGTACCGTTAGGGGCCCTCGTCGGCTACTCAGTACGCTTTGACGACTGCGCGAGTCAGGCAACGCGCATCCGTTATGTGACCTCCGGGATTTTGCTTCGAAGGCTAATGACGGACCGCGAGCTCCGGGGCGTGGATTGCGTCATCTTGGACGAGTTCCACGAGCGGCACCTTGATACGGACTTGTGCCTAGCGCTGCTCAGCAAGGTCCAAGAGCGTCGACCCAATCTGCGCATCCTGGTAATGAGTGCAACCCTGGACGGCGCGAGGATATCGGAACTCCTCGGGAATTGCCCACGCCTAACCAGCCAGGGACGCCTGTTTCCTCTAGAGATCAGCTTCGACTCCGATCGGGACGATCGTCCGCTGGAAAAGCGGGTATCGAGCGCAGTCCGACACCAGCTCCGGACCGACCCCCAGGGAAGCATCTTGGTGTTTTTGCCAGGTGCGGCGGAAATCCGTCGCAGCCAAGCTGCGATTTCGGACCTGTGCCAGGAAACGAATATCGAGCTGCGCGTCCTGCATGGTGATCTGCCGCTCGAAGCCCAAGCTGCCGCGATTCGGTCCAGCGATCGTCCTCGGATCGTTTTGGCGACCAACGTCGCTGAATCGAGTATCACGGTTGACGGGATCACGGCAGTCATCGATTCGGGACTGTGTCGACAACTTGACTGCTCGCCCGCGAGCGGCCTCCCGCGGCTTACAGTTCAGAAGATCAGC
This sequence comes from Myxococcales bacterium, assembly GCA_050263495.1. Lineage (GTDB taxonomy): Bacteria > Myxococcota_A > Polyangia > Polyangiales > Polyangiaceae > FEN-1139. Next base: position 2,815 of record JBLNFG010000076.1, read on the forward strand.
CGTGCATCGGCAACCCAGCGCGCCGGGCGCGCGGCGCGTGTCGCTCCAGGACGCGCAGTCCGTCTGTATACCAAAGGTGACTTTGAGAGTCGTCCCGAGTTCGACACCCCTGAAATCGTCCGAACCGACTTCTCAGCGGCACTGTTGCTCCTATGCGCATCCAAAGCCTACTCTCGAGGCTGCGCAATTGAACCTGACGCAGGTCGCGACTTACCTCGAAAGTTGGATGCTGCGACGAACGTCGCCGCTGCGACGAACGTCGCCGCTGCCCCGGCCATCCTCGACGATTGGGTATTGCTCGACCGCCCGAGCCGTAGTTCCGTCGACAACGCGTACACGCTGCTGCGACAACTGGATGCCATCGACACTGAGTGCCGATTGACTCCAATTGGTCGGAAGCTCCTCCCGTTACCTCTGCACCCGCGGCTGGCTCGACTAGTCCTCGAGTGTGAGCGGCGCGGAATACCAAACCTTGGGGCTCTAGCAGCCGCGCTGCTGTCAGAGCGTGACATTCGAGTAAGTGCGCGCGCGTCCATCTCGCAGAAAAGTGACCGCGCGCGCCTCGTCTTCTCGGGCGATTCTGACGTGCTGGAGCTCGTCGAGACGTACCTCTATTGCCAAAGAGCCCATCTGCGCCAGCACGAGTTACGCGATGAGGGGGTGGATCCCACAGCGTTTCATGCCGTTCGACAACTCTACGGGCAACTATCGCGCAGCATAGCCGGGGGCTCCGACTCGATTGATGTCGACGGAGAAAGCGAGGCGGCTCTCGCTCAAGCGCTGCTCGTGGCATTCCCAGACCGGGTCGCGAAACGTCGCGGTTCAGGCGGCCGAGACGTAATACTCCGTTCTGGTGCATCCGCCCGACTCTCTGAGACCAGCGTCGTAACGGCTGCGGAATGGCTACTTGCCATTGAAGTCGAGCAGAGGCGTGATCCGGGACGCAACAGTATCTCGATGGTTCAGATTGCTTCGGCCATTTCCGTCGACTGGCTTTTGGATTGCATGTCGGACGCACTCGAGGACGAGGAGGAGCTCCTGTGGGTGGACCCGCCCGGACGCGTAGAATCGAGAAGCCGGATGCGCTTAGGCTCGCTCATCGTTGATGAAAGCCGTCGCCCTGCAAGTCCCAGCCGCAAAGCAGCCGCAGTGCTAAGGGCCACCCTCGACCAGCGCGGAGTGCTCAAGAGCGAAGAACTGAACCGAATAGCTGCTCGTCTGGCGCTACTTGGGCCGGAGCTTGGACATCGCAATCTGGATGTGGACGCCAACGCAATCCTGGAAACGACGTTAAACGACGTCCTACTCCCCCGAATCGACTTATCCGGCGTGGACCACACCAGTCTTGCCGCGGCAGTTCTTGATAACCTTCCACGCGCAGCACAGGATCTACTCCGGACGCACGCCCCTGACGCAATCCAACTGCAGAACGGACGGCGTTGTAAGGTCCATTACGAAGCGGGGCGAGCACCGTGGATCGAGTCAAGGCTGCAGGACTTCTTTGGCCAAGCCAAGTCCCCGACTATCCTCGGCGGCAGACAGAACCTAGTCGTTCACTTGCTGGCTCCGAACCAACGCGCGGTACAGATCACGGATGATCTAGCTGGGTTCTGGCAGAACCATTATCCCGAACTTCGAAGGCAACTGCAGCGTCGCTACCCCCGACACGCTTGGCCCGAGGACGGCTTGACGGCATGCCCACCTGAGTCCCGGGCCACCCGTCGGGGTTGACAATGTCAGTACATATCCGGGTCTGGCTCTCAAGTATTGCCCAAGCGGGCCGTTGATCCCGCGATGGCTGCTCGCCCTGTAGGGGCAACGGAGGATCAATCTGGTTCAGGGCTCTCGAACGAGCCTACGATCGCGACATGCCCGACGAACTTGGTCGAGCGGACGTTAGCTGTGCCTGTTCGGCCGCGCATTGACGATCGCGCTGCACTGGGCGAAGCAGCAACGATCGATGCCCGGAGAAATGAGTCAGGAGCTGTCGTGTCGGCCGCGACCTCGACCCAGACAAGCGGACTGCGTGAGCCCCTTCACGACCGACGTTACCAGCACGCGTACGAAGGCGACGCAGCTAGCGGTTCAGAACTAGGTCGTGGTGGGATCGGTCGTGTGGTCTTGGTCTTTGATCGCACGCTCGGTCGTGACGTGGCCATGAAGGAATTGCTGCCCGACTTGGATGATTGCGGAATCACGGCCGACAGTTACGACGCCTCGCACGCCCAGAGATTCCTGCGTGAGGCCAGGATCACGGGTCAGCTTGAGCATCCCAATATCGTGCCCGTATACGAACTCGGCCGGGACTCATCGGGGCGTCTCTATTATACGATGCGGGCCGTCAAAGGCCGCACCCTCTCAACGGCGATCCGCGAAGCCGCAAGTCTGGCCCAACGCTTGGCGCTCGTGAATCACTTCGCCGGGGTTTGCCACGCTGTAGCGTATGCCCACAGTCGGGGCGTTATCCATCGCGATATCAAACCAGAGAACGTGATGATCGGTGAATTTGGGGAAACGTGCGTTCTCGATTGGGGACTCGCAACTATCGTCGAAGACTCCTCACCTCGGTCGCTCCGTTCAGCGGCGTCCCTCAGCACGCCCCCGACGCCGTCCAGGCGACCACGTTCCCTAGCTGCGGGCACAGTGACGAGCTTCCATACGCACCTAGGCACGATCGTTGGCACGCCACAATACATGAG
>JBLNFG010000077.1:0-10470 GCA_050263495.1 Myxococcales bacterium
TGTTGACGATCGGTACGGCTACTACGAACGACTTCGTGCTTACCGATCCAACGGTCTCGGGATTTCACTTGGAGCTCGCCAGCTCAGCGACGGGCGTGACCGTCACCGATCTCTCTTCCACCAACGGAACCTGGCTAAGTACCTGCCGATTGCAGCGCGCTACCATTGTGCCCGGAACCACCCTGCGCTTGGGAACCACCGAGGTCCGCGTCGTCGACGGGGCAGGTGCAGTCGTAGAGGTGTTCGAGGACGATCACCTGGATGACCTGTTCGGCATCTCACCGGTGATGCGGCGCCTAATGGCGCAGATCGAACGTTTGGCTCGTGCGACGGTCCCGGTACTGGTGCTTGGTGAATCCGGGACAGGGAAGGAGCTCATCGCACGAGCCATCCACAACCGAAGCCCTAGAGCCGCCGGGCCCTTCGTGACCGTCGACTGTGGCGCGCTCGCGCCTGCTCTGATCGCCAGTGAACTATTCGGCCACGAACGTGGGGCGTTTACGGGTGCCGAACGTCAGCACATTGGTGCGTTTGAGCGTGCCAATGGCGGGACCCTCTTTCTCGACGAAATAGGTGAATTGCCGCCAGACTTACAGCCCCAACTGCTGGGGGCATTAGAGCGCAGGAGGTTTCACCGAGTCGGTGGACGTGAGGAGCTTTCAGTCGACGTCCGCGTGGTCAGCGCGACTAATCGCGATCTTCGTACGGAGGTCAACGACGGTAGCTTTCGGATGGATCTCTATTTTCGGCTTGCGGTCGTGGTGCTGCGGAGCCCGGCATTGCGGGAGCGCCTTGAGGACCTACCCTTGCTCGTGAAGCACTTCCTTCGCCAGTCGGGTCACGCTGGCGCAACTTCCGAAATTGTAAGTGAGCGCAGCATGCAAGCGCTGCGGACGCATCGCTGGCCGGGAAACGTTCGGGAGTTGAGGAATTGGGTCGAGGCGACCTTGGCGTTGGGTGAAGCCCCGGAGCTTTCTCTGCACGCCATCCGGTCGGGACGAGATGCGCCCGCGTGCGCAGAAGATCTGCTCGCGCTTCCGTACAAGGACGCCCGTAATGCCGTGCTTGAGCAGTTCGAACAATCCTACCTAAAACACCTGCTAGGTAAGTCAAACGATAATGTCGCGCAGGCGGCACGACTAGCGCGCATGGATCGCTCGTACCTAATCAAGCTCCTGCAGAAGCACGGCATGCGTGAAGGTCGTGATTCTACGATACTGGAGATCGACGAACCGACGCGAAGCTGAAGCCGGGTGCGCGATTCCACGATACTGGAGATCGACGAACCGACGCGAAGCTGAAGCCGGGTACGTGTTTCTGTTGAGATACGGATTTCTGGGCTAGTCCGTACAAAGCTCGTATACGACAATGCCTTGGCTGCGCCCGCTGAGATGCCGCTCACCACAAGAGCGGAACTGGAATTCATTCGTTGCGAGCGAGTGGGTTGGGGCGGCGAGCAAAACCTGATTCGGCCGGGCAAGCGCCTCGAGCCGTGCGGCCACGTTCACAACATCTCCAATCGCCGTGTATTCCATGCGCTTTTTTGAACCAACATTGCCCACAATGACGGTGCCTGAGTTGATTCCGATCGCTAGCTCGAGTTCCACGCCAAAGCGTTCGCGCCAATCTTCGTTTCCAACCTCGAGAAACCGCATCATCTCGTCGGCCGCGCGCAGCGCGCGCAGCGCGTGATCAGGTTGGGGATCGGGAGCGCCCCAGACGGCCATGATGCAGTCACCCATGAATTTGTCGACCATGCCGGCATGGCGAAACACAATCTCGCTCAGGATCCCAAAAAGTTCGTTGAGCAACGCGACAGCTTCCTCTGGCGCGCGTGATTCCGCGATGGGGGTGAACGCGACGACATCGGCAAACAGCACCGTGATCTCGGCACGCGAACCGCCGAGTGCCAACCCATGTTCGCCGCGCACGATGGCGTCTACCAACTCGTGGGACATGAAACGGCTCAAGTCGGTGCGGAGCTGCACCTCGCGGCGAATCTCGGACTCACTGGTTTCGAGAGCTCGGGCCATTTCGTGCATGGAACGCGACAGAGTTCCAATTTCGTCGTTTCTCACCTCCGGTGGAGCGAGTTCGTTCCACTTACGTCCCCCGATGCGGCGAGCTTGCTGACTCAAGCGTACAACCGGGCCGCTGATATTCCTCGAAACAACGACGCCGAGGAGAATGGCCAGAAATAGCGATCCAACCGCGGTCGCGGTGAACCGCGGAGTTAGTTCAGAGAGGCTCGCATATGCCGCGGATTTTGGACGCCACACCGCCACGGCCCAGGCCAAGGTCGGAACCGTTTGCACGCCACCGACCATCTCGCCGCCAGAGGCCTTGTGTTCACTGACGACGCTCACGGGGCGCTCCCAAGGGGTTCCCCAGGGTAGCACGTTCCAGATTGCCAATTGCGTAGTAGACGCTCCGGGCTCAATCGTGCTGTTGCCAAACGTTGCCACCGCGCGGCGTTGTTCGTCGGCGATCAGGAGGTGCACATCGCCCCGATCGAAGCGCGTCTCGCCGATGGTCCGGAGCTCTTCCGCGAGCGGAGCAAGATCAACTGGCGCCGTTACGTAACCAGCAGGAGAATTACCGACCGCACGCGGGATTGGTACTACCAATACGGCCGTTTTCGCGTTCGCAACCACGAACGACACTCCGCGGCTATCTGCCGAGGCTCGCATTGGTTGCGTGGACGACGGCACCTCGTCGGCGGCATCGGACATTCGAATGACCGTGCTGATGTTAGCAGTGGGGACCTCGAAGCGAATGGCTCGCAGCGAGCGTCTTGTTGCTAGCAGAGCTCTCACCGTGGCGGATGCCGATGACAAGGCTTCGGATTGTTGCGCTGCAAAGCTCAGCGCTGAGGCTAATGCTTCCGCATCCGCTCGCGCATCATCGATGCGTCGCAATGCCACCGTGGACAACTCGGTGAGGACGGCACTTTGAAGCTGACGCTCAGTGGTTTCGACCGCGCCGCGATACAGCTGCGTCAGCCATGCGGAGACTGAAGCTGCAGGTAGCGTGGCAACTGCCACGAACACGACCAGTGTCTTTGTCACTAAGGATAGCCGCCAGCCGGAACGCCCGCTGGTACGCTCGGGAGCCAAAATGGACTGGCTAGTCACGCACCGGTCCATCCTTCCAACCCGCGGGGCCTCGATCAGTGCGCCGAAGGATGTTGAACTCGACGCGACGATTCTTCGCGCGCCCTTCCTCGTTCTGGTTCGTGCCGAGGGGTTGGCGCGGCCCAAAACCACGGGCCTCGAGGCGACGTTCGTCCACGCCATGCTCGATCAGCCAGCGCACCACAGCGAGCGCACGCCGACGCGAGAGCATCAGGTTCCTCGCCTCTGAGCCCACGTTGTCCGTATGCCCGTCCACTGCAACCCGCGCAATATTTGGAGATTCGTTGATGAGCTGTCGAAGCTGTTCAAGCGTCTGTAAGCTCTCGCCCAAGATCTCATCGCTGCCGGTGCGGAAATGAAGCTGTTGGGTCAGTACCAACTGCGAGCCGCGGATGGTCACCGCAGATTTACATCCATTTAGCTTGGGATCAGAGGCCCCGCTGCCCTTGACCTCGGGGCACGCATCTTCTGCATCAGCGATGCCGTCCTGATCGCGATCCGGAGGACATCCATTAGACGATGCTGCCTCGTGAGCTGGTCCGGCCGTGTTAGGGCAAGCGTCTTTGCTGTTAGCAATGCCGTCACGATCGGAGTCCATAGACTCGGGACCTTTGTGATCGGGACTCAACGTGCTGAGTGCAGGCGGACTCGCGACGCCAGCATGGGTGACGTCGCGACGAGCAGTACCGGTCTCGCGCATCGACGTGGCCGCGCCGCCAGAAACCAAATCAGGCTGCGAGAACTGCGAACCCTCGGTGTGCGATGATTGTGGCGAGAACGCGACCGCGAACAGCGCGCGGTAGTGGGGAGTTCCGGCGCCAGACGCGAGCCCAGGTCCAGCGCCAGCGGTGAACCAGAACTCGTGCCACCGGTGGCGTAGGGAGAAGATCGCCTCGAGATTGTTAGTGCGTCGCGCAAACGGTATGGTTCGCCCGTCGGCTGACGTCGCTCCGTACAACTCCGCTCCAAGCTGCCAGCGGTTCCACAGATAGGCGGCCCCGAGAGCCATGTTCCAGGTGCTATGAGCCGTCGGGAGCAGCGCCTGCTCCGATTGATGGCGTCGCCCAATCGATGCGCGCCAGAGCACGCGACCAAGATCCGCACCGAGCAAGACGTCCATCCCCATTCGGATCTGCCTGGTGCTGGCGTACTCTGCCTCTTTCCCGGTCGGCAACCATGTCGAGAGCAGGAGCCCGGCGGCGGGCAGGGCGCCGTGTTGATCGAGCACTCCGACGCGACCTTGTACGCGGAGATCGCCAAGTGCCGTCGAGGACCGTGGTGCGATGTCAGGCTCGGCACCGATCGGCGTCTCACCACTTTGACTGAGTACGAGCGGCAAATTGAGGCCGACCTCAATCCGGCGTCGCAACTGCACTGCCGCCTGTAGGTGCAAGATGAGCTGGTGATCGACAACCGCAGCGAGTTCCCGACGATGTCGATCAACGAGCACGAGAGGGGCATCCGCGTAACTGAGCAACGCACCCGCAGCAGGCGTCAGCTTCCAGGCGCTTACCGCTGGATCTGCGACAGCGAGCAAGCGCGATGACGGACCGGTCGGGTTCAACCGATCCAAGGCGATTTCGGCCTGTGCCGAAGCGAATCGCGGTATTGTCGCGGATAGTGCAAGGAGCATCCACCATGATGCCGGCGTTCGCATGCGGCTCCAACATAGACCATTTCGATCGAAGCGGGTAGAGTGAGCGCGTGAAACGGCACTCGCGCTTTGCTGGACTCGTACTATCGGCCGCTTGCTTCGCGCTGACGAGCCTTTCCCGCGCGCAGAGCACCCCCGGCTACCCAGAGCGAGTCATCCAATGGACGGTTTTGCCGGGAGAATCCTGCGCAGATATCTCGATCGCGTTGTATGGATCATCCGCATATGCCGCGTTGCTCGAGCGCTACAACGACGTCCACTGCACGAACAATCAAGACCTGCCAGATGGCGTCACCTTAGTGGTGCCAGAGAAGGTGACCGAGGTACCACCCGCTACGGTGCTGTCGCTTGCCCCGGACGTGCGTGAGAAGCCTCCGGGCGGAAGTTGGGGGCCAGCGGTGGCGGGAATGCCTCTGTATCGAAACCACTCCGTCAATACCCTCGACCGCGCGCGTGCCGATCTTCTGTTCGTCGACCGTTCACGGATCCTGATGGCTGCGCATACGTTGGTCATCATCTACGGAACGGCGCGTGATTCTTCCCAGTCGCAACAATCGGCTGCGGTTGAGTTGGAAGAAGGGGAGCTGCAGGCCGGAATCGTCGCGCTTGGCGGCAAGAGCCCAACCATCTCGGTGAAGGGCGGAGGTGATGTCACGGCCCGTTCGCGCGACACGGTGCTGCGCAATCGGACCAAAGGCACCACCGTGTCCGTGTTTGAGGGATCCGCCCAGGTGCGTTCAGGCGGCTCCGCAGTCTTGGTGCCCGAACGGTTCGGAACCCGTTTCTTACCCGCAAGGCCGCCGACGCAGCCCCGAGCTCTGCCAGCAGCGCCCGTCTGGACCCCTGACAGCGATCAGGGCGTTATTCTCTCAGCGGGCGAAGAGGGCGTGATTGCGACCAGTTGGAAGCCGGTCGATCGTGCAGCGACGTATCGCATCGAACTCGCTAAAGACTCGGAGTTTCGGGCGTTGATAGCCCGTGAAGAAGTGCCCGCCGATATTACGGCGTTTCGCGCCGAAAAAATGCCGAGCGGCAGCTACTACGTGCGCGTCCGAGCCATTGATCGCGAAGACTTTCTCGGACTCTCTTCACCCGTGCGCACTGTTCAATTGGTGAAGCTCTCAATCAGCGGTGCACACGGAAGACTGGATCGGGGCGTACTCGAAGTGAGCCCCTATGCGGTGTTGCGGTTTTCTGCAGATGCAGCGCTCGAAGTTGCAATTGACAATGACCGCTTTGGACCAGTCCCGGCCAGGCTCGAGCTGGCGAAACAGAAAATCAATACCCTGCACTGGCGTCAGCGCGGTGCGGAACAGAGTCGAGCTTGGGCGCTAGCGTACCTGCCGATTCGGGCTGAGCTCTCGGTCTCGGGCACATCGTTGCAGGCTGAGGTGCAGTTTGATGGGCTTATGGCTACGGAGGTGGAGCAGCGGGTTCGTCCGCGATTGCGAGTGTTGAATCGGAATGCGGTCCGCGAGCTTAAATTGCAGCACGAACGAGGCAACACCTGGCTCGCAACACTGCCCGAGGATCTCATCATGCCGTATCGCATCGAGGTGGTTGACTCTCGCGGTGAAGTACTCGCTTCGCAGACTCTCCAATCAAAAGACGTGTCCATGCCCGCCGGCACCAGCCGCTTCGAAACCGGGCCGTGTGCGGGTTGGTTCAGTTCGAGTCCGATTGTTTCTACGCCGGTTTGGGCACCCACGGTGTGTGAGACCGCGTACGCTGCGGTTGCCGTCAATAATGCCAACCGAGTCTGGTCGGAGTACGCGGCGCTCGGTGTGGCGCGAATGATTGGTCCCGTGGGCATCGAGGGATTGCTTGTATCTGGTGGGTCAAGTTCGCGACGCGAGGTCGATGATGCGGCGTGGATTGGTGCGCGTTGGCGCGCAGTGAGTGTGAATCCGAACTGGTCGATGGGGCCGCGCCTACGGCTTGCGGTCCCAGCCCGTGGCGGCAGTACAGCGTGGCGTCTCGAATCTGGCTGGGCCATTGCTGTCCAGGTTCGACGCTACAGCATGTTCGGTAATCTCGGGCTTCGCGTTGCCATCCCCGAAGCTTCTCGTCGCACGGAAACACCTGACGAGCAGCTCTTCACCGCACTTGGCTTTGCTCATACATGGGAGAGTGTTCGCGGCTTTGCTGCCATTGATGCTCAATGGGTGCACTGGAACAGGGAAACGGATCTAGGCCGGTTTGGTCTGAGCGTTGCGGCGGAGACGGTAGGTGACGTGTACGCCAGTTGGGCAATGCGGGCGTCGCCGTGGCAAGACGGATTGGGAAATCTTCTGCTGCAGGTTGGTCTAGGAATCCGCAGGTAGGCAGTCATGGCTAATACCTCTGACGACCAAACACCGCCTCGAGCACTGTCTGTGCTGACTAAGGAGTCTCTGGCTAACGAGTTACCCGTGGCGGACGAGACGCTGGCTTCCGCAGGGCGTATAGAGGAGCAGCGTGGCGCGACGATTCCGGTGCCGGCGGGTGTGTCCACCATGGCTGAGGGCACGCTGGTCGGCGGCAAGTACGAGTTGATGCGCTTGATCGCGGGCGGAGGGATGGGCAAGGTATTTCTAGCGCGACATCGGGAGCTGCGCACTCAGGTGGCAGTGAAGATCATGCACCAGCATGTTGCGCGCAATGCAGAGCACGTAGAACGATTTCGTCGCGAGGCGTTGGCCACCTCCCGTCTGGCACATCCCAATATCGTCCAGGTGCTCGATTTTGGAGCTGTTGCCGATACGTTCTATATCGTCATGGAATACATTGATGGCGTACGTCTCGGTGCGTGGCTCGACGATTGCACTGCGGTGCCACCCTTAGCGCAAATTCAGCCAATTCTGATCCAAACCCTCGACGCACTGAGTGTTGCGCATGAAGCGGGCATTGTGCACCGCGACTTGAAACCCGACAACATCTTGTTGGTGCAAGACGCGTTGGGTGCGCATCGCGTTAAAGTAGTCGATTTTGGGCTGGCGCACTTTCGCGACCGTCAACAGAATGACCTAACTATTACCCAGCCGGACGCCGTGGCGGGAACCCCGGGATACATGAGCCCTGAGCAAAGCCGCTCGCTCAAGGTGACATACAGTACTGATCTCTATGCGTTCGGGTGCATCTTGACTGAACTGCTTCAGCTCGAACCCCCCTTCGTAGGCGAATCCGTGATGGACGTGATCTCGAAGCACCTGTTCTCACCGGTCCCGGAGCTTCGACGACCCCCGGAAGCGGAACCCGTGCCGCCGGCGCTCGAACGGCTTCGTCGTGAGCTGCTGGCAAAGATAGCCACACAGCGACCCGTGAGCGCGCGTGCGGTGCGAGCCCGACTGATCGACGCGTTGCAGACGCCCTCGACCGACACATCCGAGCGCGGTTCCGCTGCCGCACTACTTTCGCGCGAGCAACGTATCCCCGCGTGGAATGCGCAGCAAACTCCTCTGAATTCAGAGCATACACCCTGTACGATCGAGCTTTTTCGTCTGCACGCAGAAGCTGAAGCGCTCGGTGCGCACTGCCTGGTTGGGCTTGGTGCGTTGGGCTTTGAGGTCCATGATGCCAGCATTGAAGGGCCACTCGACGTTAGTCGCATCGCCTTGATTGACGCGGGAGGGGAGCCCCAGTCGACGATTCTAGCGATGCGGCGATTGCGTGCTAGCTTCCCCACCACGAAGTTCGTTGTCTGCCAGCTGAATCTCACAACTTCCGCTGTCAACGAGCTGATTGAGGCTGGCGCGGACGATGTGGTGCGCGCTCCAACAAGCTCCGATATCCTCGCGCGGAAGATCGAACGGCTAGCGCGAAGGCTTGCGCGCGGCGGTCGAATCCCCTAACGGTTCCGCGATGGACCATCCAAAGGCAATCAGTAAGCGGCGACGGCGGCGCCCAAGCCTTGCGGACATCTGTCGGCACGGACCTCGGACGGGTGTCCGTATCTCTCTGCCCTCCGTTGGGGCTACGTCCTCGAAATGCGTCAAAATCCGTTCTTTTTTTCGAGTTCGCCACTCCTACGAGTGGTGGCACGACCCTTGCGGAAGGGCCTTGAAGGAGCGACTCATGATCCACCCCACCCGATTCTCCCTCATCTTGGTTCCCGCCTATCTCGCATGTAGCACTGCAGCCTGGGCAGCTGGCGAGAGCGCGCCCGTTGGCGTGGGCCAGACTTCCACACCTACCGCGGCCGCACCAGTCGAAGTTCCTGCTTCCGCTGCGGCAATTCCAGCTACTGAACCAACCGCACCGACCGCACCAGATGCAAGCACAGGCCAAACTCCCGCTCCCGCGGTCCAGAACACCGCCAACGCCGAGTGGCCTGAGAACAAGCTCAGCCCTGAGCCTACGGTGAAGGAATCGCCAGCCAAGCCGAAGATTCACGATGGACCAGAGACCCTGCTGGGGTCTGAATACCAGGTAGGCGGGTTCGGCGGGATTGGTGTGATGTACACGCGATTCGCGGGCAAAGACACTGCAGCGATTTGTGGCGAAGGAGCACTGCTGCTCAACCACGTGCTTAGTATCGGCGGCGGCGGTTGCGGCATGGCTCGAGCGCCTAGGACGATCAACTTCGACGCCGGTGCAGATCCCAGCTATCGGACGACTTTTGGTTACGGAGGTGGGATTATCCGTTATCACTTCTACTCGTACAAGTACCTCAGTCTTGCTGCCTCAGCTTTGGTTGGGGCCGGCGCAATTACGTCTGGTCGATGGAACGACAAGACTGACGAGTATGAAGATCCACATCACAACCCGGACCTGGTCTTCGTTTTTGAGCCACAGATTTCCGGATACTTGACCATCACGCGCTGGCTAAGGTTGGGCGCAACCGCTGGTTATCGATTCGTCTCGGGCGTTGACACGAACGGCCTAGAGGTTTCTGATCTAGCCGCACCCAGCTTGGGCGGGCAGATTCAGATGGGATGGTTCTAATTACTTCTCATCCACACTGTCTAGTACTTCACGCGCTTTTCTCGCCAATTCTGCCGACGTGAACGGCTTGGCGAGGAAGTGCGTGCCGGGATCGAGTACGCCGTGCTTTCCTACCGCGTCAGTAGCGTAGCCTGACATGTACAAGATTCGAAGCCCACGACGGGTCTTGAGTAATTTATGAGCCAGCTCGATGCCGCTCATCTTAGGCATGATGACGTCGGTGAGCAGGAGCTGGATCTCGCCTGCGAACTGTGAGCTAATCTGCAGAGCTGACGGTCCGTCGGGGGCAAATAGCACCGAATAACCAGCCTTGGTTAGGGCGCGGCCCGCAGCCGCGCGCAGCGCTTCTTCATCTTCGACGACGAGGATCGTCTCTGTACCCGACTCAGCACGCTGTGTCGCTAGCGCCTTGATGGATGAACGCGCATTGGCCTCTGCGCGCGGGAGCAGAATCCTGAAGCTCGAGCCGCGTCCGAGTTGACTCTCGACGCGAATCTCCCCACCACTCTGCTTGATGATGCCGTACGCCGTCGAAAGGCCGAGCCCTGTACCTTTTCCGACGTCCTTGGTTGTGAAGAAGGGCTCGAATAGGTGATCCAGTGTGTGGTCGTCCATTCCTTGCCCAGTGTCGGACACTACCAATTGGACGTACGCGCCCGGGGCAATGGTCCCATGCCGCGTTTGCGTACGCTCGTTGAGCTGAGCGTTAGACGTCGACAGCGTAACCTTGCCACCGTGCGGCATCGCATCGCGCGCATT
>JBLNFG010000078.1:0-11011 GCA_050263495.1 Myxococcales bacterium
CACTTGGCGACTGCGACGGCACTTGGCGACTGCGACGGCACTTGGCGACTGTGACGGCACTTGGCGACTGTGACGACACTTGACGCTCGCGACGTCAGCCAAGGGTCAGGCGGGCGGGAAGGAAACATGGCGCCCGCAACGACACTCAACGCCCGCAACGACACTTGGCGACTGCGACGGCACTTGGCGACTGCGACGGCACTTGGCGACTGCGACGACACTTGGCGACTGCGACGACACTTGACGCCCGCGACGGCAATCCGTAACCCCGACGGAGAGTGCGGCTCCGCACATGCGCCCGCAGCGCGAGGCGCGAGGACGCATTGGGGGGGAGCAAGCATCCGCGTGCGAGCGGATGCGGTGGGGGGCAGCAAAGGTGGCAGCTTAGCGTAATTGGTCCGGGTTGAGGCCGTTCAGTTCGGGAACGACGAAGAGCCCGTCCTTCCGGATCAGAACGTCGTCGAACCAGAGCTCACCGCCCCCAGCATCGGCGGACTGCCGCAGTACCAAGTCCCAATGGATGCTGCTTTGGTTTCCATTCGAAGCCTCGTCGTAACACGCGCCGGGAGTCAGGTGGATGCTCCCGCTTATCTTCTCATCGAACAGAATGTCCTTCATCGGGCGCACGCAATACGGATTGAAACCGATTGCAAACTCTCCTACGTGGCGTGCCCCCGCATCGGAGTCCAAAACCGTATTGAGGGCCTTCGTGTCGGAGCTGGACGCCTCGACAATCGCGCCGTCTCGAAAGACCAGACGGACGTCGTGATGAGTAACACCTCGATAGATGGTCGGGCTGTTAAATTGGATGGTCCCCTGGAGGCTGTCTCGGACGGGCGCGGTGAATACCTCGCCGTCAGGGATGTTGACTTTGCCGTCGCAACACACTGCCGGAATGTCGCGGATGCTGAATCTGAGATCCGTTCCGGGTCCGATGAGTCGAACGCGATCAGTCCGTTGCATGAGCGCTTGCAGCGGGCGCATGGCACGGCTCATTTTCGCGTAATCAAGCGTGCAGACGTCGAAGTAGAAGTCCTCGAACGCCTCGGTGCTCATCTCGGCGAGCTGCGCCATGGCCGGATTGGGCCAACGCAACACGACCCAGCGCGTCTTCTTGACGCGCACCTCATGGTGAACCTGCTGCCAAACCGTCTTTTCGTAGATCTTCTGTTTCTCGGTCGGGACATCCGAGAGCTCAGAGACGTTCAAGTTGCCGCGTGCACCGATGTAACATTGCATCTTTTCCATTTGTGCGCGCTCTAGGTCAGCGATTAGTTGCCACTGCTCCTCACTTCCGAACCACATGAGAGCGCGATTGACCGCGACACTCTTTCGCAGCACAAAGGGCCTTCCCCCAGCCTCGGCAATGGCACGTACGACGGCCGCGACGAATTCGTCAGGAACGTCACTCGCTTCGAGTAGGACGTTCTCGCCAGGCTGAACGGCGCAGGAGTAATTCACCAATAGAGCAGCCAATTTCTGGGCACGTGGGTCGAGCATAGGGCGAGCATAGGCTCGGTCTGCGTACGGGGCAACGCTCGGAGCTGAGTAGCGGTCGGCGGCGTCCTGCGAGCGGCCTTGGTGCTATCGATCGACGCGAGTCAACCCGACGCGAGTCAACCCGACGCGAGTCAACCCGACGCGAACGCCGCATTGAAACCGACAGAGATGCGGGCGCAGGTTGTTCGCGCACTGCCGCGTTAGCCGGGGTAGGCATTGGGGGGTTCTGTTGCAGACGCGCCAGTATTCGGTGGTGCTTCGACTTGAATCAAAACGAACGCACGCCAAGCAGCGTGGCGACGCCGCTTGGCACTTTCTTGTCCAGCTGCTCGGCAATTATCCGATGACACACGGGTTTGATAGCTTCCGCATTGAGATTTCTCGCATTCTGCTTTCAATGGTGAAAAAACCATCGTTCATGACTGCAATCTGTGCGGCAGCCAGCCAATTGGCTCGCGATCAACCGAGCCGCGCTCGGGCATGAATTGGCATTGTCCTAGCTCGTCTGCATCGAGAGGGCAGAAGCCAATCAGACTCAAGCTGCCCCAAGTCAGCTGCTTGAGCCCAAACCTGCGTTGCCGTTCGCTTCGCGGCAACGGGGCCACCGACGCGAAGCACCATTTCCTAACGCGGAGTCACACGTGAGTAGCACTATGTTCGGAATCCGTTCGCCGTCCATCGCTCCAATCCTGTTCATCCCTCTATTCGTGATTGCCTGTGGGAATTCCTCCGATGATTCACCCGGAGAGGGAAGCGGTCAGGGCGGCAAGACACCCGCTGCTACGGGCGGCGGCACGGCCACATCGGGCAAAGCTGGCTCCTCGCACGTTACTGCTGCGGGAGGTGCTATGGGCGCGCTATCGGCAAAGGGAGGGGCCGGCGGTACGGCGAAGGGCGAGACTCGCGCCACGGGTGGAGCGTCAAACGCGACGAGCGGCGCATCGGCGCAGGGCGGTAAGTCGGTTAGCAGCAAGGCCGCGGGAGGAAGTGCCAACGAGACGTCCGCCGGCGGGAAAAACACCTCCGGGAGCAAGCCTGCTGGTGGTGCAAGACCAACCAGCAACGGAGCAACGGGGGGTATTACCGCTCCTTCCGCCGGAGGCACAAGCGCTGCCATCGCGGCGGGTGGCAAGAGCTCTAGTGGCGGGGCGAGCGGCGCGGCTGTTGGCGGCGACGCCACCGGGGGAGGATCGAGCCCCAGCAGCTGCGTGCCTGTGAGTGGCGCCGACAAGTCGGGCGCCGTGAATATCAACTTGGCCACGGTGTACCAGAACATCAGCGGCTATGGGGGTATCAACGTCCCCGGCTGGATTGACGATCTCACCGAGGCTCAAACGGAGACGGCGTTCGGAAATGGATCCGGTCAGATCGGTATGTCGATTCTGCGGGTCCGCATTCCCTACGACGAGACCAAATTCAAACTCGAAGTGCCCACAGCGAAGCACGCCGTGGCGCTTGGAGCGAAGGTATTTGCCACGCCTTGGACCCCGCCCGCGAAGCTCAAGACCAATAACAATACCGTCGGGGGACGACTCAGTGCTGCGAACTACGGGGCTTATGCCGAGCACCTGCTCAGCTTTCGTGACTATATGGAGGAGAACGGGGTGCCGATTTACGCGATTTCGGTCCAGAACGAACCCGATATCACCGTTGATTACGAGTCGTGCTTCTGGAACTCATCGGAGTTCATCAGCTGGCTCAAAGCCCATGGCAGTAAGTTTGGAGAAACCAAGCTGATCGCCGCTGAATCCTTCAAGTTCGATCGCAGTATCACCGATCCCATCCTCAATGACGCAGCCGCCTCCGCGCAGATCGATATCGTCGGGGGACACATTTACGGTAGCGGCCTCGCCGACTATCCGTTGGCTCGCAACAAGGGGAAGGAAATCTGGATGACAGAACACTACACCGAGAGCAACAACTCGGCTAATGCTTGGCCGCTTGCGCTTGATGTGGGCAAAGAGATACACAATTGCATGGCTTCCAACTTCAGCGCGTACATCTGGTGGTACATCCGTCGGAGTTATGGCCCGATCACCGAGGACGGTAAGGTGAGCAAGCGCGGGTACCTGATGGCCCAGTACTCCAAGTTCGTCCGCCCCGGGTTCGTTCGAGTGGCAGCCTCCAATCCATCCAACGGTGGCGTCATGGTTACGGCGTACAAGAAGGACAGCCAAGTGGTTGTGGTTGCCGTCAATACCAGCTCATCCAGTCAGAAGGTCACCTTGAACGTTCGCAATGGGTGCGTCAGCCGGTTAGCGAAATACACCACGTCCAGCAGCAAGAATCTAAGCGCCGATGAGGCTGTCACGCTCACTTCGAACACCGCGTCCGTCAGCTTGGATGGGCAGAGCGTCACGACCTTCGTGAGCGAGTAGTCGGGCGCCGAAGCGCGTGCCGGTTGCGCGTCATCGAGAGTCAGGTGGGCTGACAAATCCCTGACTCGATCATCTGTCGAATACGGCCACTTCCGTGCGCATCACGGGCGCACGGGTGGCTCGTGCCGATGACGCACCAACCCGAGCTTTTGGTGGACCGACAAGTCCTTGACTCGATCATTCGTCGAATGCGGCAGTTTCGTGCGCATCACGAGCGCGTGGATGTCTCTTGCCGATGATGCCTCAGTCGAAGTTCCAGCGGACCGACAAATTCTTGGCTCGATCATCTGCTCGATGCGTCGCGAAAGCACTGAGGAAATCCGCGTCCTACGTTTGTTGGATGCAGACGCGTTCTGCGTCGCAACAAAGTCGGAGAATTGGAGAACCCTTTCCGAGACTCAGCCCAGTCTCCGCGGCGGGTACGGGTGACCAGGTAGGTTCGTGAGTGAACCGTTCCCCGTTTGGAACCATGCTCTCTCTCCCATCCCCCTAGGTCGGGAATCTGTACCTTTCCACCCCCGTTAGCCCTCCCTTGCGGGCATCACCAGCTCCGACGTTCCCCAAAACCTTGCCCGAACAAAGCGAACCGTTGACACCGTTCGGGAAGCGCCGGATCAAGATTCAATTGATTTGCAGCGCTTCTACGCGGGTGGATTGGGTTCGAAACAACTGATCACCGAGCGCGCAAGGCACATGCACGCGCCCCAAACAGCCCACCATGACGCTCTCTCACTGTTCATGTGGATAGTGGGCCCGTCTAGCTTTCTGGGGTCGACGACGGTCGAAGCGCGCTTCAAGATGGGGATCGAAGCCACACCAATGCCTGGAGATGTGATAGTTTCTCTGTCAAGCCTCAAGGCACAAACAGCTAGGCCGAATACCTCACGACACTTGCAGTGAGCGGTTCCGTAAAGACCATGGGCATACCTTCACTCATCACCTCTGAGACCAGCAATTCCCATTCTGGCAACGCGCAGTTTGTCCACGAGCAGCGGCAGATCGGTAAGTATCAGATTCTGGCTGAGCTTGGTCGTGGTGGCGCAGCAAGCGTGAGCCTGGCGATTGCGCGAGGAAAGGGTGACGTCCGGAAGCTGGTGGTCTTGAAGGCTTTGTTGCCTGAGCTTGCGGAGGAACCAGAAGCCGTTACCGCGTTTATCGACGAGGCAAAGCTCGCGGCTCAGCTCAGCCACCCGAATGTGGTCCAAACCTTCGAAGTGGGCAGCGAATCGGGACGTCACGTCATCGTGATGGAATACCTCGACGGCCAATCGCTGTCTCGGATCATCAGGACGGCGTCGCGCACTGAGAACGCGCTGCCTCTGCCCGTTCACTTGCGCATTCTGATCGAGGTGCTCGAGGGGCTGCACTATGCCCATGAGATGAAGGCATTTGACGGCAAGCCAATGCAGTTGGTGCATCGGGATGTGTCGCCACAGAATGTCATCGTCACATACGATGGGCAGGTGAAGATTCTCGATTTTGGCATCGCGAAGGCTGCTACGACGTCCACGCATACAGCTGCCGGCATCATGAAAGGCAAGATTGCCTATATGGCGCCGGAACAAATGGCTGGAACTGGCGTGGACTGCCGGGCGGACATCTATTCTGCCGGGTGCATGCTCTGGGCTGCCGCCGCTAACCAAAAGCTCTGGCACGAGGTTCCCGACGTACAGATTGTGCGCGCCGTCGTGGCAGGAAAGATTCCCACGCCGAGGTCAGTGAATCCGGCGTGCCCCGAGGAGCTTCAGAGAATCGTAATGCGGGCGTTGCATCCTGATCCGGATCGCCGCTATCCGACCGCACGGGAAATGCAGTCCGATCTCGAGCAATTTGCAGACACCCTTGGCAAATCCGTGAAGGCACGGGATCTTGGGCGGTTCGTTTCGCAGCTGTTCGCGGACACTCGCGCGGAGTTCAATGAGAACATCGAGCGCGAATTGGCTTTGGCTCTGGCGCGAGACAACAACTTTCGTAACCGGTCCTCATTCTCTGAGCTGCTCCAATCTCCAGCCGCGGAAATGGCCTCCAAGAGCGGCGTTCAGAACTCGAAGGCCCGCGCGCGTCGTCGCCTTGCGCTAGGTGCCCTCGGATTAGGCGGGCTGGCCCTGCTTCTGTTCTTGTTCTGGGGCAAGCGGCAAGCTTCAGTTGACGCTACCCGAGTGACGAAACCAGAGGTTTCGGCCGTTACTCCTGCGTTGCCCAACGCGAACGCGCCGAAGCTCGCCGCGGAAGAAGCTGCTATCAAGCTTGAGATCGCGCCGAGTAATGCACAGGTCATTCTCGATGGTCAGCGTCTTGCTGCTGGCACCACGGAGATCAGGCTTCCGATTGGTGATGCGAACCATGAACTGATCGTGGAAGCTGAAGGCTTCCAGCGCCAAACCCAACAGTTCAAGGTCAAGTCGTCCACTCTTCTCGCGCTGCAGCTGGCTCCGCTGGTCCAGGGCAAGAAGCAGAGTAGTGCCAGACCGCGTGTGGTGGCAGTTGCGCCCGCCCGGGCACCAGTGATTGCTACGACGGCCGCTCCCAAAGCAGCCGCCACGCCCACGGCGGCCCCCTCCTGCGACAACCCCTTCTACGTCGATGCCGACGGGATCAAGCGCGTTCGCCCGGGCTGTCGCTGACGCTCAGTCGCTGACGCGTCTTTGATAACCATTTCACGTCGATGCCGACAGGGATCAAGCGCGTTCGCCCGGGTTGTCGCTGACGCGCCTGAGATAACCGTTTTACGTCGATGCCGACGGGACTAAACGCGGTCGGACCAACTGTCGCTGACGCGTCCCTGACAATCGTTTCACGTTGACGCCGACGGGATCAAGCGCGCTCTTGCCAACTGTCGCCAACAGTGCCGTACGGTCACGCCTTCTACGTCAATGCTGTCGAGGACCAAGCGCATTCGCTTGAGCCGTCGCCGACGCGTTAAGGGCCGCTATTGTGCTTTGCAGGGGTGGAGCGTGTTCGCTTTGCCACTTGCCAACATGACGGGCAGTACCAGCACGGCACTCTGGAACCGTCCTCTTCCGTTCGAAGCTCCATCCGCCACTGGTGCTTCGTGCTGATCAACGTATAGTTGGTCTGCGTCATCGGAGATACCGCACCGCACATGCAGCACTGTTGCTGATTCATGCCATTGGTGTCCTTTGGTTGCGTCATCGACGTGTCTCCTGGATTGCAGATCCGGCGGTAGTTTCGCAGCTGCGGCGGTCACAATCAATACCGGTACGTGGAGCGGCTCGAGAGCCTAATCACGAACGCCGACTTGGACCGCGCCAACAGACCCGTTATCGCGCAACCCCGAACCAGCTGAAGGCAGGGGCACAAGCCCGATCAGGACGGAAACGCTGCGGTCGAACCGCACCTGTTGTACTCGCGTTTTGAATCCGTCAGCGCTGCAGCGGAGCTCGTGTGTCTTTCCGTCTGCGGGATAGGAAATCTTCAGGGGATTTGACGCCTCGCGGCCGTCTAGGAGCAGCCTAGCCGTAGCTGGTACGACCTCAACATGGAGATCGATGAGCTCGGACTTTGCTTGGCTTGCGTTCGTGTCGGGTGTAAGCCGCGTCAGTTGTTGCGTTACGATCTGATGCAAGTGTGACCACGGCGAGTGCGCAACGAAACGCGCTCCGAACAGGTCGGTGCGGTTCCACAGCAAGATCCCGACGGCGACGGCGCATCCGACGAGAACGCTACCCCAAACGAGCCTCGCCCGGTTCGACCGCAAAGCCCCGCTTTGTCCGGCAGCTTGCGCGCTCTTCACGGCGGAATAGCCGCGCTCGGAACTCGCAGGCAGCGCGTCGGCCTCCATCGTGGCTATCGGGGGAAGCGCCTCAGCGTGTTGGGTATGTTGCGCGTGTTGGGCGGCTCCCGGCGCGTTCGCCTCAGTGCTCGTATAGCTCGAGGGATCAAAGGCTGACACCTGTGTGGCATCAGCATCGACCATGGTCGAGCGCGTGTGTATGTCGCGAATGGAATCGCGCGGCTCAGGTTGGGGATACGCGGCCGTGAGATCTTCTTGGTCGGGGATGGTGGCGCTCGGACCACGCATGCCTCCACCTAACGTGACGGCGGGGGGATCTTGGACCGTGCAGTAGGGCTGAGCCGCCAGCTCGGGATCGCTTTCTCGCCCATAATCATCACGCGTCGGCGGAATTGCGGATGTACTTCGGTCCGTCTTTCGAACGAGTTGGGTGAGTTGTGTTTGATCGTACGCGCGCGTGCATTCGCTAGGTGGCTCCGATTGGAACTTGCGCACTTGCGCCGGTGGCATTGGGACCTGATGTCCGACTCCAGAAAGGGTCGCTTGCGCTGGCCTCGGTACTGTCCCAGGGCGCGGCAGTACCTTGGCTTGAATTGGGCGGTTGCTTACTTGTCTTGAGTCGATAGCGCGTCGCGTCGTGTGGGTCGTTTCGACTGCGCTATCGCTCGCTTCAGAGCGCACCGGCGCGGGCCCCGTGACACCTGACTCAGTGTTGCCGTTCGGTGCGGCCAGGTCGCGGAATGTTGCGTCGAACAACTCGTCAAACTCAGGATTTTCGTCCTCGATTGGCGCTGAGGGACGCTCCCGCGTGGTAGTGGTTAGACTCTGCTGAGGTGACCGAGCAATCGATTTGCGTTGTTCGTACACGTCGGTAAATCCTTCACGAAAGCGCAGCCGCGAATGAGCTGCCGGAGTTTGCACCGTCTCCGCGTATTCGGAAATAATCGCTGATTCCGCGGCAAGGCGCAACTGCCGGCGCGAGAACTGTGCTCCCACCAGCGTGGACGACTTGGCGTGGAGCACAGATCGCGACAGCGCCCCCAACGGTAACCCACAATCGCCAGCGTTTACGTCTCACGTCTGTGAAGATGGCCTCCTCCGGTCCAGGGATCATTGCCTGCTTCCCAAATTGGTAGGGTAGCGCGATTCCGTCGAAACGATGGGTCTTCGGATCCCCCACTACGCGGCGCATCGCGCCCACTAGGGGGTGTCCCGGGTTTCCAGTCTGCTGCGCAGCCAGATCCTCCGGCTGCAGCGCGCGGCCTCGTCGCTACGCTCCTCAAAGTAGCGGCGCTTTCGTTGCGTGAATCAAACCGTTCGGCGTTCTAGCCTCGGTTTCTTTTGGGCATTCGCCCAGAACCCAATTCGTTTCGCGAATTGCTAGGTTCAGTAGAATTCAGTGTTTTTGTGCTATTGGCGATGAAGGGTCACGCTCCGATCTCAGGGATGAACTCGCCTCCATCCAATCGGATAGCTCGGATTGCGGCAACGGTCGCTATTCTTCACCCATTGATGCGGATGCCGCCGCGCGAAAGCGGGTGTGAATCACGCGCCGTGCGCTGTTGTGAGCACAATTGCCAATGCAATGCGTTGTGAGTCCGTCTGAGCTCAGAACACAACGACGAGCAAGTTGAAGCAATCTTGTCAACAAGTGCGAGAGGCGCTCAACCTCAGTGACCACATCGTTCCGTGTCAGATGGGGGGCTGCCCCGCCGTAGTCGCCACCTGTTGCTGCAGCGAGAGCGTGATTCCTTCTGACCCCTTCCATCCGAGCGCTGCCTTCTGCGGAGCTGGGCATCGGGTGGTTGCGCCGCTGCAGTCACCACTCGTTGCGGCAATGACGGGAGTGGAGTGGCTCCTCCCATCCGAGCGCAGCTTCCTGGCGAGCACGGATTTGGGAGGAGCAAGCGGACGCGATGCGGGAGCGAGCGGACGCGGTGGTGGGCAGCTAGTCAGGAAATGAGCATGCCAAGCGCCGCGTCGTCGACTATTGAACTAGAGTCAGAGCACTAGTGCCGCTCGCCGGAAAAAGTGCCAGTAGTTATTCTAACTCCACGGCGGCACTAGGCGACCACAGAGCGGGCGCTGGGTTCGGGGTAAAACCCCGAGAAAACGAGGAGGGCCGCGGCTGCGCCGCAGCCCCGCGCAGCGGCGCCAAAAGTCCGTCCAGACTTACTAGTCGGTGCTCATGGGTCGGCCTGTGCCAGCATTTTGACCTCTGCAGGCGAGAAGGCGCGGCACGAGATGCGCAGGTCGTCAATAGCAGCAGCCAGGTAGGCCTCCCCAAGGTACAGGGGCTTACCAAGCACGTTGATGGACGTCGCGCCTAGATCAGACGGCTTAATGGTGATTGAACCGGATGCTGCCTCTTTCCCATCGAAATAGAGTCGGCCCGTGCCCGACTGTATGACCACGGCAACATGACTCCAGATTCCGCTTTGGGGGCTGAGCAGCGCGGAACTCGACGTGAGCATCTGCTGAGCCGACGAGTCGCGCTCTTGATCGGCATTGAGCCGTGCCGAGAACCGCATGTAGTTGAGTGGCGTGGCTGGCGTCAGGGTCATCATGCTCTCGAGCCCATTCCCAATGCTGAACAGACGCTCCCAGGGCGTCGAGGTGCTACGCTGCACCCACATTGCCACCGAGAGATCACTACACGACTGCAGGATCGCGGCGGGCAATTCGACGTATTGCGAGGACCCGTTGAGCTGAAGCGCCCCGCCGACACGTCCATTGATCCAATTGCCGCCGAACGGGAGTTTCGCCACCAGCTTCTTCTCGGATTTGTCGAAGGCGTCGGTTCCGCAGGGTTCGTCGAAGCCGAAGTGCACGTAATCCGAGCCCGGCGTCGCCACTGACTCGAGCTCCTCGCGATTCAGTGCGCGGTCGTAGATCCGGAAGTCGTCAAGAGTTCCCCAAAGGTTCGAACTATTCGAATGCGTGCGCGCAAGCCAATTGCCAACGGTTGCTCCGAGCGAGGAGGGCAGGAAATTGAAGCTCTTATTGTTGATAGGCAGGCCGTCGACGTACAGCGTGGCGTTGCCATCGCCAACCGCCAAAGCGACGTGCTTCCAGACCGAGGTGGGTAAGCTGTACGTGGTCAGAACCTCGAGCGCCGTGTTTCCACCCACTTGCGCACCGTAACTGAGGCCTGGATTGGTCGCATTGCCGCTGTTCGTTCGGAGATAGAAGTGATTCGTTGGGCTCGATCCAAAGTCGAACAGGGTGGCGCCGGCAGGGTTCGCACTGAGTTTGACCCACGCCATTACCGTCACGGCTTCCAGAGTCTTGAGCACGTCTGCTGGTAATTGGACGAACTGCGTTGCAGCATTGAAGGTAAGGCCGCCCGCAAGCCTGCCGTTGCTCCACAACGGTTCAC
>JBLNFG010000079.1:0-2884 GCA_050263495.1 Myxococcales bacterium
GAGCAAGGGAATAACGACCGCGCCGATCCCTCCAAGGATTAGTTTTCGGCGCAGCGTGTATCGACTCAGCATCGCGGGTCCCTTCCCCACCGTCACCGACTTTCCACGGAGCCATCAATTAGGACTAGGCGCCACACGCAGAAGATGTCTATGGTTCTAGCGTAGATGCTATGGCCGACAGAGTCCAGTACGCTCGCTGAGACAAAGCCCTGCGGACGTGCGACCTTTGCCCGGCAATTCGCGATGCTGGCGATGACGCTCGTGAGATTTCGCGGTCTTGCCCGGGCAGCTGCGCGCCGCCGTCTCGCGTGGTGTGTAAAGTGAAGGGAGCGTGATTATCGCGTTTCCACGGACTAGAGCGCTTCGTGTCACGTGAACGCCAAGCGGGTTGCTGGCGAGGGCGTCGCTCTCTTGAACGCACCACCAACCAAGGCTAGTGCAACCGCCCAGGTAGCAATGGCACTCGGTATTGCCCACGCATCGCGAAGAGCAATGGCGCTGCGGTTGCCGCATCCAATGCCGACGGGGTACTTCTGGTGAAAGTGGCGCAGGAATATCGATCCGTGTGGGTGACGCGCTTCGAGCCACGATAAACAACCGATCCGTCACCTGACGTCGAATGGACGATCAGCAGATGAATCTTTGGTCGAGGTTCTCGGCTAATTGGCCGTGTCTCATCTGGTTGAAGCCGCTCCAATACTTCACTTTGGCAGCTCATAGGTCGTGCCTTACCCGATTGGCGTCTCTTCAACACTCCTCTCTGTGAGTCAGCTAACCAAGAGGAGCACCGGCAATGAACAGACGCATCGCGTTAGGCCATCTAGGATTCTTGCAGCGTTCGGGTGCGCGGACGACGCAAGCCAGGGGATAACGCCGGCTTCCGCGGACAGGCTGGAAGCCCGCGACCCGGCGCCGAGCGCGCACACCGACGCGTCGACAGCGGCACGAACTGAAACTCCGCGATCGGACCACGGTTCCGAGTCCTTGGCGACGCTGAGTGATAAGAACTCGAGTTCGGCGTCCCTCGTCGAAAGTTCAGGCCTGCCCGCATCGTTCACCAAACCGATCTGCCGTATGGAGGAACTCCTCGATATCGCAAACAGTGTGGTAGAACTCTTCCGCGGGGCAGCCCGCCAGTATCATCAAGCAGAAATGGTTCGCACCCTATCAAGCACCGCCGCTGCCGGACATTTACGATTGCTCGGCGTATGTGGATGGCCAGTGTAAGTCTCGGCAAGAAGACGCTGTATGGATCGATGAACTCTTGGCTTGCGATACCAAGACTGGCCCGTACGTAGTTCACCGCTGCGAGCTGGGGTGCGTGGTCGACCCTGATTTCGGATTCGCAAACTGCGCCGAAGGACAAGCGACCGACGCCGGCATGTGCGTTCCCCGTGCGGATGGAACGGTACATCTCGTTAGGTGGTCGGGCGATCGCGCGGTCGACTCCGTCTGCGCAGGGAGCTGCGACTACGACGCGGATGGTCGAGCCACGTGCACGCCGATCACGCCCTAATGAATTCACGCTTCACATCGAAATGTAGTGCTCGTCTATTCCCGCTTCAGCTTCGCCCGCCGGACGAACTCGGAGAGTAGTCGTATGCCCCTTCTGTGGCGAAATGGATGAGCTTGCCATTGACCTCGGAGGCGGCGAACGACAGACCTACATCGAAGACTGCGTTGTGTGTTGTCATCCATGCGTCGTGCATGTCGAGCCTGCAGACGAGCCCGGAGAGCTCCAGGTGTGGCTCGAGCGCGATGAATAGGTCCAACGCAGCGCCCGTCAATCTCGTGTGCAGCAGCGGTCGATCCCTAATACCGCTCAAGCTCGGCGTCCACGACTTTGTGGCACCGCGCCTGAAGGCGAGACTGACCGGGAGCCGCCACGCTAGGCCGCGCGGGGGGCGTCCCCGACACTAAGGATCATGAGCGATGTGCTCTCGAATAAGGCGACGACCAGCGAAGGACTTTCTGGCGAAGAATAGGGGCAAAACGAGTGACCACACCACGAGGTTGGTTTGCGGCCAGCAATGGCTGGCAGTTGCTGCCCCTGAGGTTGGTGATCGGTTACGGCTTTGCCGCACACGGCTACGCCAAGCTCGCGAGAGGCCTCACGCATGCCCTGCTTCGCTGGGCACGGTGGCCCTTCGGGTCGCTTTGGTTTTGCTGCGCCTGCGGCCGGTGCACCTCGTCCAACTCGTTGGACTCCGTACACCTCGAGTCAGCGCTTCCGCTACGAAGAGCAGACTGTCTGGCGCTCTACGATTGTCACCCTTCAGTCCACCACGACTGCTAGCGTCGGGTGATTCGCCTCTGAATGAGACGAGTCCTCTAACGCCACTTCGCTGTTGTTGTTCGGCGTGACTCCGAACACGTATAGCTGAGCGTCACGACCTTCTGCACCTTGCAGCGCGATGATCGATTATCCTGAAATCAAAACAGAGATTGGCCAAGGTGACTGGTTGACCGATCGCTGAATGCAGTCTGCCATGGGTGCGGTGTGACGACGACCGACCGCGTGCCGTTGTTTGGCCGTAACGTGTACGCCCCACGAGTCCGTGAACTCGTCGGTGCTACTAGCAACCCATCCAGAAGTACAAGCGCCAAGCCGGAGTTTGGGGACCATTCCTCTCGGGAAACCACTCGAGCTATCCCTTGCTCGGCAGGTTCCAGAAGTTTACGCGCCCAACGAAAAATCGTCCACGGTTGCGAAGGTTCGGCCGTCTCCGTGGGTCTAACTAGTGCCGCTCGCCGTTAGTTTGGCCATCAATTACCGAGGTTGCGCGGCGGCACTAGGCGGACGCGCAGCGGACGCGGGGTTCGGGGTGAAACCCCGAGAAAAACGAGGAGGGCCGCGGCTGCGCAGCAGCCCCGCGCAGCGGCG
>JBLNFG010000080.1:0-2503 GCA_050263495.1 Myxococcales bacterium
CCGGCGGAAGAACGATCGCCGCCGGTACCCGTGGAGGCGCCACCGGTTGCCACCGATGCGCCGCCGCCGTTATCGCTCGAACCACAAGACGCGCTCATTGCTAGGACTATCGAAATAATTAGGGTGGAAGCAACTCGTGTGGTGTTCATTGTGCATTTCTCCGTGAACTGTCACGACTATCGATGCCGGCCGAGATTCGGTTCCCGCAATCTGACTCGCAGCCGCCTACCCATGTATCGAGGGTCTGCTGCTGATGTGCCACGACACCGATCGTCGGCGTCGTTTGAGTAGAGCAGTGCTTTCTCGCGTTAGCTTCTGTCTGCAGGACTAATACGTCGAGTCGATCAGTGCGTCAATACTGGGAGAATCGCGCACGATAGTGCACTGGGTAATGGTTCCCTGATTGCCCCAGATCCTCTGTCGCGTTTCCTGATGCCTGCCGTGTCGAACATTCACCAGTAAACGTTTTCCGTCAGCTCGATCTCGTTGAATTTCTCGAAACTGCGCTGGCGGCAAAGAGTTTCAGCGTCGCCCCGGCTACTTGGGGCCGTTCCTGTGAAGTTGGCCCGTACCGCGAAGCGAGAACTGTCCGTTCCGACGACAAACGAGGCACGATGGTGCGTTTGGCTCGCCGACGCCCGCTCGCCGACAATTGCACGTCCCCCGTGTTGCCTCACGAAGAAATGTACGTGGTCCGGCAAGCGTCTACCCACCGAAGAGGAATGGGAATACGCGGCAAAGGGACGCGCGGGACGCAAATACCCGTGGGGCGAAGCCGAGCCAGAACGGCAACTCTGCTGGCGTCGCTCCAACCCGACCGAAACATGTCCCGTCGGGAGCCACCCCGAGAGCACCACCGCGGAAGGTGTCCAGGATCTTGCTGGAAACGTGATGGAATGGTTATCGAGCACGTACTGCTACTACCAGCCCGACGCGAAGTGTTTCCCGAAGCGAGTGGTTCGCGGATGCAGCTATGTCGATAGCAAGCCCTGGCTCTGTCGCAGCGCCAGGCGCGCGTCGTTAGCTCCGGAAGACCGGCTTCCGACCGTCGGATTCCGGTGCGCTCGCAGTGACTGAACCACCCGAGACGTTCCGTGGTGAATTCTATGCGATAGCAGTTCGCGTCGGAAGCAACGTGAACGTCATCCATGATGCAACATTCACCCCAGGTTGGTTTGCGTGGAGCGACGTATGGCACCCCATAGGTAGCCCCACGCGAACGCGTTCTCCATAGAGGAATGGAGAGTCACAAACTCGGATTCTTAAGAATGCCAAGGTAGATTCTTCAGGATTTATGCCGGAGTCGTTGACGACCGTGGTCTGCTTGTCGAGCCGCGGCCAGCAAGGCCCACCTATGGGGTACCCATAGGTGGCTTGTACCAAGAGAGGACGGCTGAGTAGCCGCAAGGGTAACCCTCGCCCCGCCGGGACGGACCGCGGCTGGCGGGCGGCGGTTTGAAGATGTCAGCGGCTCCAGAGCGCGGGCTGTCGCGTTGAGAGCATTGGCTCCGATGGAGGTGATCCAATCTCAGCACATCAGGAGAGAGTTGGTTGCGCGTGCAAGCCGGCATCCGAGCGAAGCATTTTCCCTAGCCTCGATTCTGAGCTATGCTCAATCGGTACGATGACGCTTTCTGCCGAACAGATCCGAGACCAGGTTCGCGCTCCTTCGCCAGCGGAGCGGCTGTACGTTGAAGCTCCTTCTGTTCTTGGGCGGTTGGAGCAACCCGACGACGGCAAGCGGGGCCTCCCAAAGCCTCACTTGCACGAGCCTGGGACGTGGGTTGTGGGAGCCTTGTAAGCATGCGCCATCGTAACTCCGCCGACCCGCCCGCCCCAGATGCGAATCCCACAACGGGCCGATTCGCGCAGTGGACTGTTACGGTTACTGACTTGGATAGCAACGATGAAGTCGACCTCGAGTTCTGGCGAAAACTATCGCCGGACGCTCGAGTGGCACTTGTAGCGGACTGCCTTCTCGATTGCGAAAAGACTAAGGGTCGGGATGCTCTACCCAGATTTCGAAGAGTTTATCGAGTCCTTGAACGCCCACCGCGTGCGCTATCTCATCATCGGGGGCTACGCGGTGGCGTTCCATGCGCGGCCGCGAGCGACCAAGGACATCGACGTGCTGGTGGATCCAACAGTCGCAAACGCAAGACGGGTCGTCAACGCGCTCACTAGCTTTCTCGGATCTATCGGTCCCGACATCACGGTGGCACGCCTGACGAATCCGCGCACTCTCGTAGTATTGGGTGTATCACCCGTGCGGATCGACATATTGACGAGCATAGATGGGATCAACTCGTTTGCTGGCGTGTGGAAGCGTCGTTCTCAGGGGCGATTTGGGAGGGCAATAGCCAACAACCGGCACCAGCAGGCCGTGATCGAATATCTCCAAAGCGGAGAATCAATCATTGCGTGAGCAGCTTGGCAAGAAGCGGATTCGCTGGACTGACGCGCAGCGTCGACGACTCGCAGAGAAGGCCAAAGCCATCGGTAG
>JBLNFG010000081.1:0-4890 GCA_050263495.1 Myxococcales bacterium
AAAATAAAAGAAACGCCTTCTTCCGGCAGGAGGTGGACTAGTTTGCCCCCAAGCAGCTCCGGTAGGCTCTCGAGGGGCAAGCGCCGACCCGTTGAAGGCGGGAGAAGACAAGCCCGCGGCTTGGAGCGTCCTCGCAATCCGTTCCGCTGATGCTTGAGCCCTGCGTGGTGGACCCAAGGGAGCGAGAGCCATCGCGAGCTCGGCGACATTACTGAAACGGTGCTCACGCTCCTTCTCGAGGCATTTGCCAATCACTTGTTCGAGTGCCTCGGGCACCTCGGGACGCAAGTCACGAATACGCGGCGTCGCTCGGCTTGCGATATTGATCGAAAGGTCCGGCAGCGACTCGCCTTCGAACGGTGCCTTGCCCGTGAGTAGCTGAAACAGAATCACCCCCAGCGACCAAATGTCCGTGCGCATGTCCACGTCGCGTGACGAGCGCAGCTGTTCGGGTGACATATACAACGGCGAACCGACTACGGCACTTGTGCGCGTCATGCTCAGAGCGGATTCGGAAGCCGCTCCGTGAGTTAGCTTCGAGATCCCAAAGTCGAGCACCTTGATCGAAAGCAAGCCGTCGGCTCGCCGAATGCAGTACATGTTCGCCGGCTTCAAATCGCGATGCACGACCCCTAAACTGTGTGCCTCCGCGATGGCCTCCATGGCCTGAAGCACGAATTCGACGGCTTGCTCAATCGGTAACCGCCCGTTCCGCTGAAGCCATTCTCCGAGGTCGCAGCCCTCCAAGTACTCCATCACCATGTAGGGTGCGCCAGTCTCGAGATTTCCAACATCGCTGACCCGGGCCACGAACTCACTCTTGATTCTGGATGCTGCCTGAGCCTCGCGCCGAAAGCGAGCCACCACCTCTTCGTTGCCAAGACTGTCGGGCAGCAGGAACTTGATCGCTACTTTGGTTTCGAGTTGCAGATGGTGCGCTGCAACGACCACCCCCATACCGCCGATGCCGAGAACCTTCTCAATCCGATACTTGCCGGCGAGAATGTCTCCTTGTCGAACGCCTGACGTTGTTTGAGCGTCCATTGGCATGGCTCCAAGTGCGTCGGACCGAGCTGAGTGGCACCGATCGCTACTCCCAATCGCATCTTTACTGATGCATCCAACATGTCAACGCTGGCGCTCACAACTCCCAAGCCCGCCGCCCCGAACCCTTGGCCCAATGGGGTGGCTCCACGTCGGTTCGCGTAATTCCATGGGCGTCGCCTGCCCTTGCCGACTGGACTCGACGTGATTCGACGCGGCCCAGGTGCGGTAAACGTCCCGACGCTCGTCGGATGTCGAACGCGCGCCAAGCCTTCCCCGCTGAACGCCACCCTCGTACTCGGCCGAGCTTGTCAGGCTGCTCGAAACCAACTTGACCGTTGGCTCGACTCAACCTAATGCGTTTCTCTTGAGTCCCCGATCCGTGCCTGTAGACGTCCCGATTTCAGCTCCTGCGTCCGCGCTTGCCGCTGCGTCCCGCAGTTTTGCCGATATCGCGGCGGCAACGTTTCAAAATCTGGACGACCAATACCACACGGTGGGCGCGGCAATTTCGACACTCTGTTCCGCCTTGGCCCGGGCCGAGGCGGCAGGTTTGTCGTCCACCGCAATGCGTGACTTAGTTGGCGAAGCCCGAGCGGTCCATGCGTTCTCGCCTTTCGTGCATCGCCTTCAGACATGGGCGCGCGGCTATCCTGGTGATTTCGAAACCATTGAACACCTCCTGACTCAAGAGAATCGCGCCGAGCCAGGTTCGCTTGGATTCGCCATTGAGAGGTATTGTCTAGCGACCGCGCTCGGACAACAGCACCGCAACAAGATGCAGCGCCAAGCGCATGAAGTGCTCCGAGCACTTCTGCAGACGGACGCGGAGGCGGCGGGTACAAGGCCGCCCAAGGTGCTGATCCTCGCTGCCGGATCCAGCCCAGAGCTGCGATTCGCCAGCACGTTCGTCGGGTCGCGAGACTTTCAGGTTGTACTTTGCGACACTGATTCGGGCGCAATCGAGTTCTCGAAGGGAGCGCTTGCGTCCTTGGGTCATCGCGTCGTCACCCTCGAAGGGGATGTCGTGTGGTGCGCGGAGAGCATCGAGGAACACGGGCCGTACGATCTAGTCGTGACCGGCGGGCTCTTCGATTACCTGGATGACAAGTGGGCCAAAAAGACGCTCGACCTTATCTTGAATGAATGGCTGGCGCCCGGGGGGAAGCTGTTCTTCACGAATCTCGCAACGAATAACCCATTCCGACTCTGGATGCGCTGCGTCGTGGATTGGAATGTCATCGAGCGAACGGAAGCGGAATTGCGACAACTCATCGCAAGTGTGCGAACGGACGGCATCGAGGTTCGAATCGAACTCGACGCAACCAGCCTTGCGCTCATGGCGAGCGTTCAACGGACGAGCGCGCCTTAAATGGCTGAGACCCCGAACAAAGATCCGCTGCACGGTGTTACCCTGGAGACAATCGTCAAGACGCTCGCGGAGGTCTTGGGGTGGGAACAGCTAGGGCAACTGATTCGGATTCGCTGCTTTCAGTACGATCCAAGCGTGTCTTCGAGTCTCAAGTTTCTGCGTCGAACACCTTGGGCTCGAACCGAAGTCGAGCGGCTCTATATCGAGCGAATCGTCAAGGGCCGTTAGTTGACGGCAAGCCGGGACGATGGGCACATCTTCGGCGCGTGCTCGCGGATTCGCCCCAGTCGCCTCGAGCGGTCGATTTCTAGCCATTGGCGATTTCGTCCTTTCGGACCGCGGTCAAGGTGCGACCAGCCCGCAGCCCAGTGTCCTTGCCTTTGGTCAGTACGTCGCGGCTACGAATCTTGAACGTATGGTCAGGTACGGCGATGCTGACTGCCACGTTGTCGGCTGATTCTCGTGACAATTCAGTGGTCCGCCCGACAACGTTCAGGGAGAAGTCCCTCTCAAGCCCCCAGCCCTGATTTTGGGGGCGCCCGTAACTAAAATGACGCGAATGCTGCAGCGGATTCTAGAGCATGCCGACACGCGATGGGTCCTAGTCTCGGCGAGTCTTTCCTGGGTCGTGGGATGCAGCGGCTCAAATAGCCCAGCATCACCTTCAGCCGTCGGTGGCAGTGGAGCTGGGGGGAGTCTTGCGGGAACGAGCGGTGGCGCGCAGTCAAACGGTGGACGAGGATCGTCGCGATCTGCGTCCAGCAGCCGCTCGTCTGGCGGACAGGCCGTGACGGAAGGCGTCACTTCGAGCGGCGGCAGCGGCGGAGTTACCAAGGGAGGAACCTTCGCGAGCGGCGGACAGTCCACCGGAGGACGCACGACCGGCGGCGGTGCCAAGGTCGGCGGCGCCTCCAATAACAGCGGCACCAGAGCCACTACTACTGGTGGCGCCTCTGGCAGCACTACTTCGATTCCTCCGACCGCGGACAAGGCGAGCACTGATTCGACTTGGAGCCAAGGGCTTACGGCGGGCCCCAATGGTCCGATCCCGCTGATCGTCGTCGATCAGTTTGGTTATCGCAGCGCGAGCACGAAGGTCGCCGTGATCCGCGATCCGCAGACGGGGTATGACAGTGCCGTCGATTTCACCCCAGGCGCAAGCTACGCCGTGGTGAACAAGGCGACGGGCACGACCGTGAAGGAGGGAGCTCCGACTGCATGGAACGGCGGAACCACGGATACGACGTCTGGCGACAAAGTGTGGTGGTTCGACTTCTCGGACGTCACGGAGCCGGGCACGTATACGGTAGTCGACGTCGAGAACAACGTTCGCTCGGTGGAGTTCGAGATCGATGACAACGTTTACCGTAGTGTGCTCAAGCACGCGGTGCGCATGTTCTACTATCAGAGGGCGGGGTTCGCGAAGTCAGCGGCGACCGCTGGCAGTGACTGGGCCGACGGAGCGAGCCACTTGGGCTCGGGACAGGACTCGCAAGCCCATGCGTGGCTTGCCAAGACTGACGCGTCGCAGATCCGAGATCTACGCGGAGGTTGGTACGACGCCGGCGATTCGAATCGCTACACCGCGTGGGCTGCCGGTACGGCCATCACGCTCCTTCACGCGTACCTCGAGAACTCGTCGGCATTCCCTGACGACTACGGTATCGCGGAATCTGGCAACGGCATCCCCGACCTGCTCGACGAGGTGAAGTACGCTGTGGATTGGGTCGTGCGGATGCAGAACGACGATGGCTCGCTGTTGTGCGTCTTGGGCTCGGGAGGCGGCAGCCCTCCATCAGCAACCGTCGAGCCAAGTTACTACGGGCCCGCCACGACCAACGCGACCTTGGCGGGAGCGGCAGTATTCGCGATGGCGAGCAAGGTATACGGCGCGCGCGCTGAGGCAAACCTGAAGGAATTTGCCGCAGATCTGAAGTCGCGAGCGCTCCGGGCATGGACCTGGGCTGAGGCGAACCCCAGCGTCATCTATCACAACAACGACGACAGCAAGCAACCTGGATCCGGCGGACTTGGCGCAGGCAACCAAGAGACGGACGACAACGGTCGCTTGATTTCGAAGTTCCAAGCGGCAGCGCACTTGTATGATCTGACGGGCGAAGCCACCTACAGGAACTTTGCCGAGTCGAACTGGAACCGTGTTCTCGCCTCGGGCGCACCGACGGAGTGGGACATGGAGCGCGCGGATGCCGTCCTATACTTCGCACAATTGAGCGGTGTCACCTCGAGCGTGTCCGCTGCCATCGTGAACCAGGTGAGCACCAATGTCGGGAATCAACTCGCCGCCACAGCGGGAAGCAACAAGGATCCGTACCGCGCGTATCTGACGCACTACACTTGGAGCAGCAACCAGATCAAGATGGCGCAGGCGCGACTATTTCAACACCTCGCCAAGCATTCGACCGCCAACGCCGGCGAGGCCGCGGCCGCTGCGGAAGATTACGTGCACTACCTGC
>JBLNFG010000082.1:0-2591 GCA_050263495.1 Myxococcales bacterium
GCGGAATGGTCGACGCGTGCCGAAGAAGGCTCCGCGAAACCTGATCCGAACCGTAGGCCGTCGTATAGCTGAATTGCGCAGCGAGCGTATGACCCAGGCGGAATTCGCGGAATGTCTCGGCAGCTCGGTTCAGTGGGTGTCGCGCATCGAGCTCGGGGAGAATCTCACTCTGGCGACGCTGGAGAAGATCGCCGACGTGCTAGACGTCGCGGTTGCAAGTCTCTTCATCGAGCCGGCTCGCGAGGCCCACAGCGTGAAGCGTGGTCGTCCGCGAAAGGCGTAGAACGCGTAGCATCGACCACGTGAAGTAGCAGCTGACAAGACGCAGCGATGGGCGGGGCGCTCGGAAATCCTTCAAGCTTATGTCAGTAGCGCTGACCGGTCGAGACTTACGAGTGCCAGGTGGAGGAATACGGCGGGTGACATGAACGCAGACCAGATCAACGAAGTTTGGGCCATGTTGGATCGCGCTCACCTGGAGCGCGTGGCGCGCCAGGGACCGGAGCCGATCTTCGCGACGATCAGCGGTGCGCACCTATATGGTTTCGCGTCCCCAGACAGTGATGTGGATCTGCGAGGCGCGTTTCTCCTCCCCGTGCGGCAATTGCTCAGCCTACACCCACCGAAGGAAACCATCACCATTGCGGACAACTGCACGATTGAGCTCGATTGGGTGGCTCATGATATCCGGAAATTCGCCAGAATGATGACGAGCCACAACGGTTATGTGTTGGAGCAGTTGTTCTCGCCGCTAGTGGTCCTTGGCACCCCCGCATTCGAGGAACTCCGCGAATTGGG
This sequence comes from Myxococcales bacterium, assembly GCA_050263495.1. GTDB lineage: Bacteria > Myxococcota_A > Polyangia > Polyangiales > Polyangiaceae > FEN-1139. The sequence continues at coordinate 799 of JBLNFG010000082.1, forward strand.
GAAGGGCTGCGTGACGCGCCCCACCGTGCGCCACTACTTGGGGTTCGCTCATGGTCGCCGCCAACGCATTCGGGAGCCTGAGCCCACGGTGAAGCACCTGCTTTACGCCTACCGTGTCTATCTCTCGGGCATCCATCTGATGCGTACGGGTGATGTCGTCGCCAACATCACCGTCCTCAACGAGGTGTTCCGACTCTCCCAGGTGAATGAGCTCGTCCGGCGCAAACGGGAGGGCGCCGAGAAGATGTGTCTGGACAACGCCGAAATAGCCATCCATGAACAGCATCTCGACCGCCTCGAAGCAGAGCTCAACGCCGCACACGACATGAGCGGGCTACCCGACGGACCCACGACCACCGAGGCACTAAACGAATTCGTGGTGCGACTGCGCCTGCAAACTGAGGCACGCCGCTGAGCCATGTTTGATGTAAGCGATCGAACCATCTTCGTGACCTTGGCTGGGAGCCAGGCACACGGCACCGCGCGTGAAGGTTCGGACGTGGACTTGCGCGGGGTTTGCATTGCCCCACTCGAGCAGCGCATCTCCTTGTTCGGTACCTTCGAGCAGAGTGATTCTGCGCTCACTGGCTCTTTGTACGAATCTGTCTTCGCCCGCCTGAAGGCGCACCCAACGGCCGCAGCGGGACTGCGCCAGCGTACCGAGACCGTCATCTTTGAATTGGCGAAGTTTCTCACCCTATGTGCCGCGGGCAATCCTAACGCGCTCGAGATCCTTTTTGCCGACGAGCGGGATTGGCAATTCGAGACACCCACCTGGCGTCGGCTTCATTCCGAACGCAACCAGTTCTTGACTCGCAAGGTTCAGCAGACCTACCTCGGCTACGCCTTGGCTCAGCTCAAACGGATCCGCACCCACCGAGCCTGGCTGCTCACGCCACCAACGAAGAAGCCCTCACTCGCTGATTTTGGGCTACCCGATCGGGGCACCCTCAGCAAAGACGACCAACACCGTCTGGAGCAAGGGATCGCGGAGAAGCTTCGGAGCTATGGGCTCGACAACGTTGAGCTGCCCAAGCCTGCCCGGATCGCCGTTGAGGAGCGAATTCACCGCTTCTGGGTGGATGCGCTGTCCTGCCCTGCCTAGGAACTCGAGCAACGGTTGCGCGCGGTCGCGACACACTCCCTCGACATTCCGGCTAACATCGTGGCCACGCTGAATGCCGAAAGGAAATACCTCTCCGCCATGAAGCAATGGGAGTCGTATGAGACCTGGAAAGCCGAGCGCAACGCTGCTCGCGCCGAACTCGAGAGTCGTCACGGCTACGACACCAAGCATGCCATGCATCTCGTTCGACTGATGCGCATGGGCCTTGAGATCCTGCAAACCGGCGAACTTCGCGTCCGTCGGCCCGATGCCGACGAACTGAACGCGATCCGCGACGGCGTCCTTACCTACGACGAGCTAATGGAGATTGCGATCGCGTTACAGTCGAAGATCGAGCACGCAGCAGGGACCAGTCGGTTACCGGCGGACCTCGACTACGGACGGGTGGATCAACTGATGTGTGAGTTGGTGCTGTTGGAGATTTAGGAAGCCTGGCCACGAGTTGACGATCGCGTCAGCCACGCAGCGCTTCCTCCCTCAAGTCTTCCAAGTCCACATGGAACGCGGGCATCTCTCGTCTTCCCACTTCGCGAATGAAATCAGGACGAGCGAGACCGGCAACGCTTGCTGCTTTCTCTTGCGAGATAATGCCCTGACAGTACCAGTGAATTGCTGCGACGAGGCGCATCTCTCGAGCTGTCTCCTCAGGGGAAAGCCGCAACGCCGC
>JBLNFG010000083.1:0-3373 GCA_050263495.1 Myxococcales bacterium
TACCAGGACCGAATTGCCCGAGATAGCGCCATCTGTGGTGGGCAGCCAGTGATTCGGGGGACTCGTGTGCTTGTGCGCACGATCTTGAGCTGCCTCGCAAGTGGCGGTCAATCGGCGGAGATCTTGGCCGAATTTCCCAGCCTGACGGAGGGCGACATCCGGGCTGTGATTGCCTTTGCCGCCGCAGCTGCGAGTGAGGACCTTCCGGCGCCCACGCGGATCCTGCCGACCATGTTTGAGATCCCCTTGGCAGTCAAATGAGCTAGAACCCACGTATGGCAACGTCGGACCAGGTCAAGGCGCTTATTCGGAGCCACGCAGATGGTGACGACACGCGCTTTTATGCGATTGCCATGCAAGTGGCGGCTCAAGCGGCACGCAGTGGTCACGCCAAGTTCGCGGTGGAACTGCGAGACCTGGTGGATCGAGTCAAGGCTCAATCCAAGGCGGTCGAGCCTACGCGGGGTGCGAAGCCCATGCCCTTGGCTCAGCCAAGGGGGGAGCTGGCAGGCTTACTCACGGTCAGTTACCCCAAGACTCGGTTGGCGGATATGACCCTGACCGAAGCGCTGAGTCGAAGAATTCAACGCATCGTAATCGAGCAGCAGGAACGGGAGCGGATCAGGGAGCATGGCTTTGCGCCCATCCGCAAGTTGCTTCTGATTGGTCCGCCTGGGACAGGTAAGACAATGACGGCTGGAGCTCTCGCTGGCCAGCTGGGATTGCCCCTTTTCAGCATTCGACTGGACGGGCTGATCACGAAATACATGGGCGAGACAGCCGCCAAGTTGAGGCTCGTGTTTGATGCGATCCAGTCGACTCGAGGCGTTTATCTCTTCGACGAGTTCGACGCTTTAGGTGGAGAGCGTGGTTCGAAGAATGACGTGGGGGAGATACGGCGCGTACTGAATTCATTCTTGCAGTTTCTTGAGCAAGACGATTCAGACAGTTTGGTACTGGGCGCAACGAACCATGTTGGGTTGTTGGATAGAGCGCTATTCCGACGGTTCGACGCCGTGCTGGAATACGCTCTGCCGAGCGAAGTGGTGGCGAGAGAAGTGATGGTGGCTAGGCTGGGACTGCTAGACACTTCAACTGTGGACTTCGTGAGGATTTCGGCGGCCGCGCAAGGGCTCAGTCACGCGGAGATCACTCTGGCTTGTGACCAGGCGGCTAAGAATGCAATCTTGGAGCATTCCACTTCGATTCGTGAGGAGGATCTCCTAGTAGCCATCGAGGAACGTCGGAGCGGAAACATCTAGGATTGTGAAGCAAGGGGGAATAAGGGGTGGCTGCACCGAGGAACCGAAGGCACCTTTTGGTGCCTGTCAAAGCACATGCTGAAGCCTACACTCGGCATGATCGTAAGTTTGAGAAAGCGAAGGTTCCGGCACCCGAAAGCCGGGCCGCGCACGGATTGGCTCTGAAAGAGGCGTTTGAACGGGCCGTAGTTGAAGCCCTGCGCAGACGCTCCGACACGAAAATCCAAGTGCATGGCGCTACTCCAGGGCTCTATGTTCAGTTTGAGAGCCAAGCGGGTGTTGAGCTCAGACTTTCCTCGCTTGAGGACAAGGGAAAGGGGATTGAGGTCGTTGCCGTCACGTACAGACCTTCGAAGGACGAGCCATCAAAGACAGTTGAGCGTGCGACAGTGTTCGTTCCCGAAGGGAAAGTGGAACATTTCATCCGTCGTTTCGAAACGTACGCCAACGATGCGGTGAAAAGAAAAGGCGAGCGTCGACACGAGGACATGCTCGATCCAGTCGCGACCCTGCGACTTGCGACTCTGCGAGGCCTCTGGACGGATTCCATCGAGGTATTTCCCCGCGGCGGCGAGAGCATTTGGTGGGAAGTCTGGCTGCGACGGCAAGATGGCAGAGAATTGGAAAGGCTGATGGAGTTTGCTGCCGTACAAGGGATCCACGTATCCGGGCGTCGACTAGAATTCGATGACCGGATCGTGACATTGGTTCGCGCAACCTCTGCTCAACTGGCCGCCTCCGTTGACGTTCTCAACGATCTAGCCGAGGTTCGTCGCGCCAAGGAGACGGCTTCCGAGTTTCTCGACATGGGGTTGGGCGAGAAGATTGAGTGGATGCAGGAACTCCGGAGTCGAACGCAACCAGCAGGGGCCGATGCTCCAGCCGTCTGCATTCTGGACACGGGGGTGACACGTGGTCACCCGCTACTCGAATCAGCGATAGCGTCAGCGGACTGCCACGCCTACGAGGCTGAATGGGGTACGCACGATCACAACGGACATGGGACGGAAATGGCAGGCCTCGCCCTGTACGGCGATCTTACGCCGGTGCTCGCAGGTTCAATGCGGTTGCAGCTGAGCCATCGCTTGGAGTCGGTAAAGATATTGCCTCCACCGGGCAAGGATGGGCCTGAACTCTACGGCGCGATCATGGCGGCCGCGACAAGCCGTGCGGAAATCGAGGCACCCCAGCGGCGTCGATGCTTTTCGCTTGCCGTAACTGCTGTGGACGACCGAGATCGCGGCAGGCCCTCGTCCTGGTCGGCTGCGGTCGATGCCCTAGCGGCAGGAAGAGCCTTCGACACCACGACGCAGGGGCTCGTGTACGTGGACGAGGCTGAGCCTGAGCGTCGATTATTCGTCGTGAGCGCTGGAAACGTAGAGGAGAATCGACTTTCCGCAGACCACCTATCCCGAAGCGATACCGAGCCAGTTCACGATCCCGCTCAGGCTTGGAATGCGCTAACTGTGGGAGCCTACACCGATAAGGCCTATGTTCGGGAATCGGGATTTGGCGGGCTTAGGCCGGTAGCGGAGGCAGGGGACCTTTCACCCTGGAGTACCACCGGTGTGGCGTTTGCCGACCCCTGGCCGATGAAGCCGGACGTTGTGCTGGAGGGCGGTAATGTGCTGATGAATCGAAGCGGCGAACCGCAGTTCTCCGTCGATCTGTGTCTACTATCCACGTACTTCCGTCCCGCCACCAAGCCCTTCGTTGCTAGCTGGGCTACGAGTGCGGCCACGGCGCAGGCGTCACGGCTTGCGGGTATGATTTCCGCACAGTATCCATCGCTCTGGCCTGAGACGATCCGAGCTTTGATCGTGCATTCCGCTGAATGGACGCCACCGATGCTCCGTAATTTGAGCATCGCTAGCGGCAAGCGAGCCCGCGCCATGCTCGTACGTCGCTACGGATTTGGCGTTCCCCGCGTCGCAAGTGCATTGCGAAGCGCAAGCGATGCGCTGACGCTCATCGTACAAGACAGCATTCGACCATTCGAAGATGGCAGGACAAGAGAGATGCACACCTTCGAGTTGCCTTGGCCAAAGGAGGCTCTTGCCGACCTAGGCGAAACCACAGTGCGGCTTCGGGTAACGCTCTCTTACTTCATC
>JBLNFG010000084.1:0-5511 GCA_050263495.1 Myxococcales bacterium
CAAGCCTGGAGCCGCGTTCCGTCGTATTCGTGTCAAAAATATTACTGATTCTCCTCCCCCGCTGGGCCCTCGGCTGAATCTCCGCGCCGCCTACGTTTCGCGGCTTGCAGTCCATGGGCCAACGTGTTAATTGCGGGCCCAGCCATGCGTGAAAACATTCGGATCGTGTCCTCGGCCGGCACCGGGTTCACCTACTACAAGAAGAAGAACAAGCGTACGATGACCTCGAAGCTCGAGCTCAAGAAGTACGATCCAGTCGTGCGAAAGCACGTGGTTTTCAAAGAAGCCAAGATGCCGCCACACAGCAAGTGAGTCGGTGTTCCTAGGGTCAGTTACGCCCTAGGTTCTCGCCTTTCTAGCTATCGGCGTCCCGGGTGGTCTTCCTCGATGAAGGCCGCCCGTTTGTCGTTGGGCGCGCAAGTGGCGGCGCTGCGCCGAGCGATGACGGCGAACCGCGGCGGATACCGCGTCGCGCTAACCAAAAAAACGTCGCGACGATTTCCAGTGCTGGGGCGCGCAAGTGGCGGCGCTGCGCCGAGCGATGACGGCGAACCGCGGCGGATACCGTGTCGCGCTAACCAAAAAAATCGCGACGGTTGGTGTCCAGTACTGGCGCCGCTCGGGTTGTGCGCCGCGCGGTGACGACATTCTCCGGCTGCGTCACGGGAACGGAGCCGCTCGGATTGCCGACAAAACCCGAAGGCGGCTCGACCCAGGGATCGAACCGCCTCTTGAGGGGACCGCGTGGGTCGGTTTACTGAATGACTTTGAACTCGGTGCGGCGGTTCTTTGCGCGCCCGTCTGCAGTGTCGTTCGACTGAATCGGCTTGGTCTCGCCAAAGCCTTCGCTCTGCAGACGGCTTGCCGAGATGCCATGCTCGACCAAGTACTTCACGCACGAGGCTGCGCGGTTCTTGCTCAGAACCATGTTCGCATCGTCTGAGCCCACGCTGTCGGTGTGGCCATGAACGCCGACCTTGAGATCCCTGCGCGCCTTCATCAGCGTCACGACCTCATCCAAGATTGGGAAGCTGACGGGCTTGATAATGGCCTTACCCGTCTCGAACTGGATCGGTTCGAGTAATTGGATCTCGCCGTCGTCCGTGAACCTAGTGAGTGACGGACACCCATTCTTCTCGGCGAGTTTTTGTGCGGGCCCGGGTTCCATCGGGCACTTGTCCTTACCGTCCGCGATGCCGTCGTTGTCCGCATCGTCTTCGGGGCATCCGTCCTGATCTGCAACGCCGTCCTTGTCTTCCTTGACCTCGGGGCAGGCGTCGATTGAATCCGGAATGCCATCCCCATCACGATCAGCGTCAGCCGGACAACCGTCGGTTGGGTTCGGTTGTTTCTTGTCTTCTTTGATGTCGGGGCACTTGTCGACGCTGTCGGGGTAACCATCGCCATCGCGATCCGGTTCATTCTCAACCTTGGTGAACTCGTAGTTGACGGTTTTGGTCGCGGGAGCCTTGTCTTTGAGCGTAAACCAATAACCCAACGAGGCTAAGACGCGGAACGCTGGCGCGCCGTACGACGTAATCGTGCCCGTTCCAGCGCCAGCTTGCCCCCACCAATGACCATTCCTGTCGAGCTTCATCTTACCGATGAGCAGCCACTCGATGTCCATGTTTTGCGTGTTGAACGTGGTCTGCACGTCGTTCTGCTTGCCCAGACCCGCCGTGCCCCACAGCTCGAGGCCGACCATGTAACGGCCTTCCCGCAACGGCACGTACGCGCCGGCGGCCCATCGCAATTCAGTGCCGACGGCCAGGGTGTTGATGTTGCCGTAACCCTCACGGCGATCGGTGAGACCGCGCTGGGGGCGCAAGTGGGGGCCAATGTTCCCCGCGAGCAGCCAATCTCCGAAGTTGTGCTCAGCTGCCAAATGGAAGTACGTGGTCGTCGCTTCATCGCCGGCTAGTGCGCCCGCGCTATTGCCCGTCTTCAAGAACACCGAGGCTCCGACCCCGAGTCGCGTCTTTCGGTCTTGCGAGGTCAACAGCTTTACCCGGAGATCGACGCGCGTATCGTGAAACGCTTGTTTCTCGCTGGCATTGAAGTCGGGTTCGCCTTCTTCAGGTGGAGTGTTCGGGGTCTCGCCGTACATTCCATAAAGGAGAATTGGCTGGGAGAGATTGAACGAGAACCAACCCGCGACCTCGGTTCCCACGTTCATGTATGTAATCAGCTGGCCTTTAACCAAGTCGTTCCAGCTATTGATGACGCCCGGCTCGGAGGTAGCGGCAGCAATTCGAAGCGGAGCGTGGCTATACCCGAGTGACAACATCCCGTAGAAGCGAGTCTTCTCGTGCAGATAGGGCCGCCACACCATGTAACCATCGTCGGGAGCTCCCGAGATTTGCGCGCGGTCCATATAGAACGTTTTGTTTTGCGCCTCTGCAGGGCGCTGCCAAAGACAACCAGCAAGGATTGTCAAAGCGATGGGCAGCGTGCGCTTAACTGTCAACATGAGCCCTCCAGGCACCGGGTCATACTTTCGGTTCATTCCAAAGCCCCCGACGGGGCAAGACTTCGGAGCGCAACCGTATATCGACCGGGCCACCTCCGTCGAGACACCTTGAGCGGAATTTGGACCATTTCTCCTGGCCGCATCGCTCAGATGGCGGCTACCCCGCTTGACCTGCTCTGTACTTTTCCAGGAAATCTCAGTTCTCCGAGGCAAATAGCTCGCAAACCCAGAGGGTGCGGTCACTGTCCTCGACGACGCCCAATCCGAGCCGCGAAAAGCCTGGGTTGAGCAGATTCGACCTGTGCGATGGGCTGGCCCAGAGTGCGCGATGTACGTGAAGCGCGTCGCCAGCGTGGGCGACGTTTTCGCCGGCCAAACGGGACGTGAAGTCGATTGCCGCAAGTCGCTCGGCAGTCGAACCGTGCCCCACGTCATGACCGATCCGCCCGGCGCGACGCATCGACTCGGCGTGACTCAGCGCCGCGCGGTCCAACAGGACGTCGCGGTGGAGCCTAGGCCGCCGGGCATGGACGCGCAGCGCACCAAGCATTTCGTACAGCGCAGCCTCCGCGGATTCGTCCAATCGCGAGGGTCGTTCACCTGGAGCATTTTCTGGTTGGTACGTCGCGGGGGGCGTCTCGTCCACGAACAACAGGGCCTCCAAAACCTGCCGCGGTCCGCCGTTCTTCAAGTCAGCCAGCACTTGAACCAGCCACCGACCAGGCATGGCCGCGGGGAATCGCGCGCGCACCGAGCTGCCGCTCTTCTCGGTGGGAACCGTTCTGGGATCGCCATCGGGGCCGAGCAGCACCACTTTGGCGGCATTGGCTTCGACGCGGAGTTCAGCCAGAAGCTCGAGCCATTGCCCGACGCGCGCTTGGGTTGGAAGCGGCTTCACCAGATCGGCGAGCGCCGAGGAAACGACTACGGCGGTCAGCGAATTCCCCAGCCAGTCCCCTTGCGCGACACCGCAGCGCCGAAAGCGGCTCGGTTCTTGGGTGTGTAACCAGGCCTGCAAATCCTCGCCCGAACTACCGTCCACACCCGTTTGCACAGCTCGGGTCCATGCTGCCGGTCTTACATAAGGAGAGCCGAACGCGCGCAGAGCGAACGTCAATTGTTCCGTTTCGTCATCGGTCTGACCCAACGGTCCTCTGCTTGTTACCCAAGCGGCAGCAGCGCCCAGGCGGGCGTCGAACTCCCCGCATTGTTCCAGCAAATCAAGAAGCTCAGGTGCGACGGTGCCAGGGTTGGGCGACTGAGTGAACTGACTCCAGGTGACGAAGGGCCCCTCCGCTAAACTCGAAGCTTGCGGCGGGCTGGGCGTCGGCGGATTCGTGGAGGCGCGGTCGACAATCGCAACTGGTCGCGCACATCCCCCGAGCAACAGAAGGAGCAGAGAGAGTCTGTCAGCAACCATTCGGCCCCCGATTTTCCCGTGAACGAGATCCAGGGGCCAGTCATTTCCCAAAAAGCGCGCCGTCGGACCGTCACTTCAGTGCAAGCTGCGAGGTCGACCTGCACTCGGCTTCAGCTGTCAGGGCCGTACGAACGTTGACTCGACCTGCGGGCCATCACGGGAAGTTCGACCCACGGCGTTTACCCTGATACTCTGCGCGCTGCGCCCGATGGGCCGATTCACTACCTCCGCCAAAGTTGGTCTGTTTGCTGTCGCCACGAGTGGTGCAGCCTTCGCCATTTACCGATTCATCGACAAAGGTGGAACGGATGGGCAGGGCTATGTCGTTTATGCGCTGTTCGACGATGCAACGGGGCTTGCCAAGCATTCGCTCGTCCGCGTGTCGGGCATCGCCGTTGGCAATATCGAGAGTGTCCGCCTCGAGAAGGGCAAGGCACGCGTCGATATCCGAATGAATCCCGACATCCCGCTGCACGTGGATGCGTCCGTATCCAAGATCAGCTCGAGCCTGCTCGGTGAGTATTTTCTGGCCATCGCTCCAGGAACTGACGGCCGCGAGAAGTTAAAAGACGGCGATCAGATCCCCGTCGCCGTGGAAGCCGTCACCACAGACAGCCTGATGCGCGACCTAGCTGGGATTTCCGAGGACGTACGACGCGTAGCCAAGTCGCTCGCCGATTCCGTCGGTACCGAGGAAGGCAAAGAGAATCTCAAGGAGACGCTGCAGCAGCTCGCAGAGGTGACCAAGGCTCTCAATCAGACGGTGCGCGAGAATCGCGAAAGCATTCACAACATTCTGGTGCAGGTCGAGCAGATCACGTCGCGTGGCGAGCCCGAGGTGCGGCAAATCTTAGAGAATGTCCGCGAGTCCACCTCCGACATTCGCGAGATGCTCGCACGGCCCGAAGACAACGCCGAGAAGAGTGGAGGGGAGGTTCGCAAGATCCTCGACAAGCTCGATCGCGCTAGCGCGAATCTGGACTCGACGATGGAACATCTCGATTCCGTGACTGGCCGCATTGATCGCGGCGAAGGCACGGTAGGCAGACTGACCAAAGACGAGCGGCTGATTAACGAAGTCGAAGGCGTCACGCAAACCATCGGAGAGTTCGTCGGAGGACTGGGGCGCCTGCAAACGATTGTTGCGCTGCGTACCGATTACCAGTTCCTGACCAGTTCGGTGAAGAGCTACCTCCAACTGCGCTTGCAGCCACGGGAAGACAAGTACTACGCAGCTGAGATTGTCTACGATCCACGCGGCTACACCTCTCAGCAGCAGGTCGCGGTAGAAACCACGAATCCCAACGAGCCGCCCATCTACTTCGAGCGCCGCACGGTTACGACCAGCGCGCCTCGGTTCTCTCTCCAATTTGCACAGCGCTTCGGTCCGTTGTGGGGACGGTTCGGGATCAAGGAATCCACGGGCGGTGTGGGCCTGGACCTACTGCTACTCGATGATCGCTTCGAGCTGATGCAAGACCTGTACGGCTTTGGTGAAGTCGTCGTGCCTCGCTGGCGGCTCAGCCTCGGTTACGAGTTCGTACATCGGTTGTGGTTGTTGGCGGGCACCGACGATGTCTTGAACGCTGACCGTCGCGATTACTTCGTCGGCGTGCAGCTT